>JAICEG010000311.1 GCA_025924295.1 Vicinamibacteria bacterium | reverse complement strand
TCATCATGGAGGTGCAGGGGATGATGGCACTCCGTCGTGCCAGATTGGCTGTAGCCATGTTCGTCCTGCTGGCAGGCGCGTCCGAAGCCGCCGCGCAGCAGCTGTCCTTATCCGGAACCGTTCGAGACAACGCCGGCGTGATCCCTGGAACCACGGTCGTTCTGAGCTCCGGCGGCAAGCAGATATCGACCGTCACCACAGACGAATCGGGTAGCTATCGCTTCACCGGCCTGACGGCCGGAAGCGTCGAACTGACCTTCTCGATGCGAGGGTTCGAGACCCTCGTTCGCAACGTCACGCTGACCAGCGACACACCGGCTGTCGACGTCGTCCTGGCCGTTGGCCGCGTCTCGACCACATTGACGGTCACGGCATCCGGGGGGAGGGCCACTGCCACCCGGCTTCCTGTCTCCAATGCTGATGTCCCGGCCCAGGTGAGCTCGATTCCTCAGGAGCTCATTCAGCAGCAGGGGATCAACACGGTCGGTGACGCACTCAGAAACGCCTCCGGTGTTCAGGCGTTCCGCTGGTACGGCGTGTACGAGCAGTACACGATCCGCGGCTTCAGCGATCCTGATCGTGACAGCTACAACGTCGTGCTCCTGGACGGGATGCGGATGGGCGGTAACCGCTATTCGACGCAGACCAACAACATCCAGAGCGTCGAAGTGCTGAAGGGCCCCAGCTCGGTTCTCTACGGTCGCGGCGCGGTGGGCGGCACGATCAACATCGTCAGGAAGAAGCCGCAGGCCGTTCGCGCCTACGACTTCAGCTATCGGGGAGGACGTTTCAACACTCACCAGGTCACCGGTGGCGCAACCGGCGCGGTGGGCAGCAATGACAGGCTGCTCTATCGCGTGGATTCCAGTTTCGAGGCGAGCGAGGGCTGGCGCGATGCCGGCGCCGACCGGTTCAACCTGTCTCCCGCGCTCACCTGGCTGATGACCGACCGCGCGCGGCTGACGCTGCACCAGACGTTCAACCGCGACCACTTCGACGGCGATGGCGGCATCCCGCTCAACATCGTCGATCTCCCCAGCTACAAGCCGGAGCTTCGGTTCAGCCTGCCGCAGGATCGCGTGCTGGTGGAAGATTCGCAGACGCAGGCCATCTTCAGCGGCAATGTTTCTCCCAACTGGGAGTTCCGCAACTCGCTGCAGTTCCAGCGCACGAGCGACCAGTACTTCGTCACGGAAGGCGTGTACGGAGACCCTGACGCGAATCTCGTCTACCGCGAGCCGCTCGATTTCCATCACATCCGCCGGCCGGTCCAGAATCAGTCCGAGATGGTGGGGCGTGTCGAGGCGTTCGGCGGACACAACCTCCTCTTCGGGTACGAATTCCAGCGTGACAAGTATCGGACCGAAGTGACAGCCGGAGACGATCCTGACTGCATCTGCGGGTACTGGTGGCTGACGATCGAGCCGATGAACATTTCGACGATGGCGGAGACGCAGCCAGCGCCGCTCGACATCGAGACGATCGCGCGCACGACCTTCGTGAACGACCGGATTCACTCCTTCTACTGGCAGGATCAAATCGACATCACCCCGCAGGTGAAGGTCAACATCGCCGGCCGCCTCGACGACTACACGCGCGACGTCACGCGGGAAGGCGGCCTGCCGGGGTTCACCCCAGTCCACCGGGAGCAGACCGCCTATACCTACAGGGCCGGCGTCGTGTACGCCCCGCGCTTCGACCAGCAGCTGTACTTCGCGACCGGGAGTTCGTTCACGCCTGTGAATACAGTGCCGGCAGACGGTTCACAGCTCGATCCCAGCACCGCGCGAAATTACGAGGTCGGGCACCGCTGGCAGGGATTCAACGGGCGAGTCGACACGAGCCTGGCGTTCTATCACATCACCCGCAACAACGTCGCCGTTCAGCAGTCGGTGACCACGTTCGAGCAGATCGGCGAGCAACGATCGAAAGGCGTGGACCTCGACGTCAACACGGATCTCGGCCGGCAGATCTACCTGCTCTTCAACTACGGCTTCACGCAGCCGAAGTACGAAGACGCGGGCAGCACCTTGAGCGGCCGCGTGCCCCGGTTCGTGCCAAAGCACCTGACGAACCTGTGGGTGCGGAAGGACTTCTCGTCGGGCTTCAACGCGGGGTTCGGCATCAGGCATGTTGGCGAGCAGTTCGTCAACGACAGCAACAGCGTGGCGCTCGATCCGTACACGATCTTCTCCGGCGCCGTCGGCTATCGCACCAATCGCTGGGAGTGGACGCTGAACGCCGAGAACCTGTTCGACAACGACGACTATTTCCTTCCCGGGCATTTCAGCAACCTCGTGTTCCCGGGTCAGCCGATCAACGTCAGCAGCACCATTCGGTTCCGTTTCAACTAGATCGAGGACGCGTCAACTCCCAAGATTGCCTGGCGTTGCCGGCATTTGCACGCGGCGCGCCGATGGATCGCTCGAATTCAGAAACTCTTCAGTTGCCAGCCTGAAGCTCAGCCGTTAGAGTGGGAGAAACAGCAGCCGATTAGCCTTTCGTGCCCCACTCGCCGGTTCCCCATTCAACTGCCCCACTGAAGCAACTGGGTGCGGCTCTCGTCCTTCTGTTGACGCTCGTCGTCACGCAGACGGCCGCGGCCGAGAGCCCACCGCACATGCGCGTCATCGATCGCGACCTCAAGGCGCTGCTCGAGCGCGGCGTCACGGACTCGCCGACGCTCAACGCGCTGGTCGCCGAGGTCGAAGCGACACCGCTCCTCGTCTTCGTCGAGTGCAGTTTCCGACTACCCAGCGGCATCGGAGCGCGAACGAACTTCGTGACCAGCGTCGGCGATACGCGCTTCGTCCGGGTCGCCGTGGACTGCTCGCTGACGAATCGCTGGCAGGTCAGCCTGCTCGCACACGAACTCCAGCACGCGCTCGAGATCGGACGTCGTCCCGAAGTGCACAATGTCGACGCGATGGAATTGCTGTACGAGAGCATCGGTTTCCCGACGGTGAGGGATGGCTCGAACAGGCACTTCGAAACCGAGGCGGCTATCGCTGTCCAGCGTGCGGTCAACGAGGAACTCGGCGACGCTCGCACCTCACACGGCGGCATGGCCTACTGAAACGACCTAAGAGCTCCGCTCGATCATGTAGCGGATGCTGCGTCCCACGAACGCCTTGTCGTCGCCGTCCTGCGCGCCCTCGAACGCCGATCCGAATGCGCTCTGGGCGGCATCCAGCAGCTCACGGGCACGCGCCTGTGCGAACTCGATACTGCGATACTTCTTCAACAGGTCGTAGACCCAATCGATCTCGCGCGGCAGACGACGCTGGCGCGGGCGCCCGAGCAGGTCCTGCAGCTTGCGTTTTTCCTGGGGCGAGGCCTGCTCGAACAGCTGCGCCAGCATGAGGGTCCGCTTCCCCTCGTAGAGGTCGCCGCCAATTTCCTTTCCGTAGCGATCCCTGCTGCCGACGAGGTTGAGCACATCATCCTGGATCTGGAATGCGGCGCCGAGGAAATATCCGAACTCGTTGAACCGATCGAGATCGATCTGCCCGGGCCGTGCGATCAGCGCACCAATCCTCATCGGGTGGATGAAGCTGTACCAGCAGGTCTTCTTCAACGTCATGCGGAGGTAGTCGGCTTCGGAGATGTCGCAGGCGTTGTCGCGCACCCACCCGAGCTCCATCGCCTGTCCCTCGAGCGATTCCATCAACATGTGATCGAACTCGCTCACAACCTGCCACGCCACGTGTGGACCAAGCGTCGACAGGTTGTTTCGCAGGAGGCGCATGCTCATCGCCTGCATCGCGTCGCCAGTGTTGAGCGCGATCGGGATGCCGTACTGCCGGTGCATGGTGGGCCGGGCATGGCGGAACTCGCTGCCGTCCTCGATGTCGTCGTGCACCAGGAACGCGTTGTGGAGGACTTCGAGCGCCGCCGCCGAATCGAGGGCATCCTCGTAGCGGCCGCCGAAGGCGCGGGCGGTTGCGAGGCACAGTGCCGGCCGCAGCCCCTTGCCCGAGTTGTCCAGGCACCCTGACACCAGGTCGTAGAGATAGCGCCGCGGTTCCTTGGTTGGCAGGCGATCTTTCAAGGCCTGGCGCGTCAGATCGCGGTAGTAGTTCAGGCGATCGACGAAGGCGGCGCTGTCATCGACCGGCGAGTTGACGACTGATGCGATCGCGGGGTCTATCACGGCTGCCTCTGGACGATGCGGAGCTTCCGCCGGCGAACCGGCCGCAGATTCAGTGGGGTCTCACGCCCGGTGTCCGGTTCGCGCATCTCAGGTGAGACCGGCGTTCCGGTGATCGCCGAGACCACCTCCTGCGAGACCTCCACCACCTTCGCGACGCCGGGTGCCGCCAGAGGTGTCGCACCCGTGGGTGACGAGCCCGGACTCTCGAAGTGCGTGAACGGGCCAGACCAGGACGGCAGCAGTCCGCTGACGTTCCTCAGCGCTTCGAGCCCCCACTGGACAACGTTGACGATCCTCGCGTCGTACGACTGACCCTGCTTCCACCGGAACTCGCGATCGTACACGCGGAACGGTTCGAGCACCTGGGGCTCGCTCAGCGGCCAGACCTCGCATTTCGCTGCGTTCGAACCAGCGGCGTCGAGAATGCCGTTGACCGCGCGGCGCGCCGCCTCGTTGGCCGCTTCCATGGTTGCCAGGTCGGTGTGGGTTCGAACGTAATCCGATGCGAGAAACAGGTTGGGAATCTTCGTCACGGCGTCGGGCCGGAGGCGCAGCGTGTCCTTGAGGTTCACGAGCAGTGGCTCGCGGTTGATGATCACTCGCCGGTCGTCGGCGCTTGCGTTGATGTCAGAGTCGAGAAACCAGTGATCCCAGTCCTCATCTTTCAGGAGTTCGCGGCCGTTGACGTTCACGCTCCGCTTGATCTGGGCCCACGTCTCGCGCGCGATCTCGTCACGCGTGCACTCCGTCACCGTCTTGCCGTTGAGGCCCTTACTGTGCCAGTCCGAGATGTCGATGGAGAGGACGTCGCGGGCCACGCCGTTGTAGAAATTCTCGACGTCGAAGTCGGGCCAGAACTGCGTCTGTGAGATCGAGGTGAGCGCCCAGGGAGAATCGATGTAGATGACGTGGCCGTGAACGAGCGGCACTCGCCGCTTCAGATAGAACTGGATGCCGGTCATCCATTCCACGTTCTTCGCGAGCGCCGGCAACAGGCCGAGCCCCGGATCCGCGAGCGTGAGGGCTGGGGTGATCAGCGTTACGATCTGCTCGACCGGAAGCGCGGCCACGAAGTAGTCGCCCTTGACGGTTCTCCGGTGGCCGCCCTGCATCACCGTAATGTGGTCGATGCGACCTCCGGCGTACGAGATTGCCGTCACTGGCGTCTGGGCGTGATAGACGACGCCACGCGCCTCGAGATACTTGAGCCACGGAAGGATCCACACCAGGTTGGTCGGCCCGTTGAGCACGCGGTCGCTGGTTGGCTTGTTCGGGTCGGCCATGTCGAACAGCAACTGAATGAACGTGTTGCCGATGGTGAACGTGCTGGCGCGCTGTGCCTGCGCAGCCACGAGCGACCGGGTGATGCCGTGACCGAAGAAGCTCTGATAGGCGCGCGTCTGCCCGGCGGCCTGGACGAAATCCCACCACGAGGTCTTTTCGTACTCCTCCCGGCGCCGCTCATCGCACGACGTCATGATCTGCCAGACCTTCTGGATGAAGACGTGCGTCTCGTCGAGCGGCACGCCCAGCTCTCCAGCCATGAACTTGATATACGCGTCGAGCAGGTGCGCGATGTCCTGCGGGTGCCTGGGAAAGCGTGCCGGCAGGAAGATCCCGTCTCGATCGAAGCGGGCAATCAGGATCGAGGACGTCGGGACCAGGTTCTCGGCGACGCTCGTCTTCCCGTACGGGATCCGCGCCATGGTATCGACGATGTGGCGATAGAAGCCGGGGAAGAAACGGAACCCGTGCTCGCCGGGAAGCCAGTCGCGCTTGGTGCGCGGATCGAAGTCCGCTTCATTGGTCCGGAACCAGCGCTCGAGGGAGAGATCGAAGACCTCGCGGTCCCCGTGCACGCCCGGGTACACGGGAACGCTGCGTGCCTTGCCGCCGGGGACTCGTGAACGCTCGAAGACCTCGACCTGGAGGCCGCGCTCGATCAGTTCGTGGGCGGCACTCAGCCCGGCGACGCCACCGCCCAGAACGACAACTTTCTTCGGCACGCCGGTCCCTTGTAGTAGTCGCCTAACTCTAGTCGTCCCCGTCGTCTGCAGGTCGATGGTCGTCGTAGTCCAGTGCTGCACTGCTGCTTAGGGGCGCCGGGACGATACGGACAATCGCCGTCGGTCTCTCCTGTGCTTTCTTTGGCTCCTTCTTTTCGTTGGCCGCCCCTTTTTCTCTGATGTAGACGGTGACGAAGCGCGCGCCAGGATTTTCAGCCCAAACCGGTG
>JAICEG010000310.1 GCA_025924295.1 Vicinamibacteria bacterium | reverse complement strand
GGTGCCCACGGCTACTTCCAGCTCGCGATGGCCTTGCCCTGCGACGAACCTGGCCCGAACTGGAAGAGCTCGATCCTCACACCAGCGGGATCGGTGGCATTCGCGACCGACGAATCATCAGGCCGTTCCCGAACATCCTCGACCGTCACACCGCGCTGCTTCAGCGCCGCGACATACGCCTTCAGATCTGCGACATGCAGGCCGTAGTGGTTCAGGCCTGGACGGCGATTCGCGTTGGCGGGCTGAATCTCGATGAACGTGTCGCGGCTTGCCTGAATGTAGGAGAGGGTCGGCTGGCCTTGAGCGTTCCTCACCGTGAACCCTTCCTTGAAGCCCATCTTCTTCGTGTAGAACTCGAACGCCTCGTCGAAGTTCTCGTAGGCGATCGCCACGTGATTCATGTTGTTGACACCGGCAAGCCGGTCGCCCTGGGCCAGCATCGGCGAGACCGCCGACCCGATCGCCAGGCCGATGATGAACACGATCGCTGTGCGCATGGATGGCTCCTCTCGCCAGTTATTTTTCGACCTTCGGGATGATCTCGAAGTACTTGTTGTTTTCGTTGCAGATGTACTCGAGCAGCTCGGTATCTGGACGCAGGATGAGCGGCAGCGTCACGTCCCATGGCTTGGTGTAGGCACCGGGATCGTCGATCGTGATGACGATGTCCATGTGACCGAAGTCCTTGCGCACGAACTTCTCGGTGACGCGCAGCTTGTCGGTCGCCGGTTTGCCGAAGTTATCGAGCCATCCCCTGTCGTTGAACCCGGCGGTCTCGACCACGAACGTGTCCTTCTCCCACTTCCCGATCGAGTACCCGAACCATGAAGGATTCATGTCCTCCGGGAACTTTCGACCGTCGGCGAAGATCTGCCTGTACGAGTGCACCGCCTCGTACAGAATGACGACGAGATCCTTTTCGTGAAGGATCTTGAAGGGATACGGCACCAGATCCGATCGCGGCACGCCGCCAACGATGCAGTTCGCCGTGGGGTCATCACGGCCGTCGTTGGCGCGGCGCTCCTTGTAGAGTTTTTCAGCCCACGGCTGGTACGGCACTGAATTCGGCGGCAGGTTGGCCGCGATGTCGCCGATGAGGATTGCCGCCGGCTGCCAGAGCCCGGAGAGATCGGGTTTACCGTCGGCCGTCCGTGGCGCAGGCGCCGTCAGGTTCGGCTTGCCATCCGGCGTGCGTGGAATCCCTGGCGTCGGCTGGTTGAGCCATTGCGCCGACGGCACCGCTGCCGCCAGACAGACCAGCGCGAAAACGACCTGAATGCCCCTCATCGGTCTGCCGCCTTTGGAATGATCTCGAAGTACTTGTTGTTCTCGTTGCAGATGTATTCGAGCAGCTCGGTATCGGCCTGAAACGCGAGCTGCTGCGTGACCGACCACGGCTTGGTGTAAGCCTTCGGGTCGTCGATCGTGATCTCGACGTCCATCCGGCCGAAGTTCTTGCGCACGAAGCGCTCGGTCACCTTCAGCATCTCGGTCGCGGGACGGCCGGCGTTGTCGAGCCACACGTTGTCGTTGAAGCCGCTCGATTCGACGACGAGCACGTCGCCTTCCCACCGCCCCACCGAGTAACCGAACCAGGCGGGATTGGGATCCTTGGGCAGCGATCGTCCGTCGGTAAAGATCTGCCGATACGCGTGCACCGCCTCGTACATGATGACCATCATGCCGGGCGGTTCCAGAATCTTGAACGGGTAGCCGACGAACGTCGACCGCGGCACCCCGCCGACAACGCAACGAGCCGTCGGATCGTCGCGACTGTCGTTCGCGCGCCGTTCCTTGAACACGGCCTCGGCCCACGGCTGGAACGGGACTGTTTCCCCGGCTTTCATGCCGCGCGTCATGTCACCGACGATGCCCGGCGCCGGCCGCCAAAGACCGGCAATAACGGGCTTGCCATTCGCACGGCGTGGCGTGGGTGCCTCCAGGTTGGGCTTGCCATCCGGAGTACGCGGGATGTCCGCAGTGGGATGTTTCAGCCACTGTGCGGCGATAGGCGTGTTCAAGACGAACACCGCCACGACGAGGAATCGGAGGGCTTTCATGCCGTTCTCCCGATCTGATCAGAAGTGCGCTCGACCGCCCGCACGCAGTGCGGGCAAGAAAACACTGCCAGACAAGCACCGATTATCGCCGCGGCAGAAGGGTTGTCAACATCCGCACGTGGGGCGGTCGAGTCACGAGCCAGGGGTTGTCAAACGGCCGGAATCCCCGTAGATTCAGCGCAGCCACAGCAGTGAAGTTGCGCCCCGAGCCGCCGGGCGACCATCTCGGCGGGAGTTGGCCCACTTCACTGCTGAAAGCGTTGATTTGCCCCGCTCCGCGGGGCTGGACATCTCCTGAGGCGGGGAAAAACCTTGCTTCATTCGCAACGAAGTCGCCATTCGGAGAGGTCCAGGGAGGACACATGAGACGGTTGATATGCTTGCCAGCGGGTTCCGCAACGCGCCGTTTCACGATCGTGAGGGCGTCGCTGATGGCTCTGGCCGTGGTCAGTGCAGTCTCGACGCTGCCGGCACAGCAGGCCGCCTCCGCGCAGGGCTCCGGCGCGCCAGGCCCGGCGCCGGACGTGATCCTCTCGAACGGCAAGATCATCACGGTCGACGAGCGCTTCTCGCTCGCGCAGGCCGTCGCCATCCGCGGCGACCGCATCGTTGCGGTCGGGACCGACGCCGAAGTCGCCAAACTGGCCACTCCCGCCACCCGCCGCATCGACCTGCGCGGTCGGGCGGTCATCCCGGGACTCATCGACAACCACATGCACCTCACGCGTTACGGCACGACGTGGCAGTGGGAAGTCCGCTGGGACGGGATTGGATCGCGCGCGGCTGCGCTCGAGAAGCTACGGGCACGCACCAAGGCGGTCGCGCCCGGCGAATGGATCTACAACCTTGGCGGATGGGCCATCGAGCAGTTCGCCGACGATCCGCGCCCCTTCACGCGCGAGGAACTCGACAAAGTCGCGCCGAACAATCCGGTCCTCCTGCAGGCGTCGTACTACGAGGTCTACCTCAATAGCCGGGCGCTGACGCAACTCGGCATCGACGACAAGGGCCCGTCGAACCCCTGGGTCGTTCGTGACAGCGCGGGACGCCCCACCGGGCGGATCACGGAAGCCGGTTTCCGCGGTCTCGTGGCCAAGCTGCCCGAAGCATCACCCGCCGCCGTCGAGAAGAGCACGCTCGGGATGATCGCCGATCTCAATCGGTCAGGGCTCACGTCGTTCGGGGTTGCCGGATGCGATGCGGATCTCATCGCGCTCTACAAACGTTGGGCGAGCGAGGACAAGCTCAACGTCCGCACGTATTGCATCAACGGCGTGGGCGTCGGCACATCGCCCGAACAGGTGGAGCGCGCACTTCCCCGCATCGCCGAGCTCAAGTTGTTCCAGGGCAACAACTACGTCGACGACATCTTCTACGGCGAGAGCGTCTACGGACCGCTGCACGACCCGATGTTCATCAAGAGTTCGGACCCGAAACCCGAGCAGCTGCTGCTGTGGCGCAAGATCGCAACGGAGATCGCGAAGAACCGCCTTCCCCTGCACGTGCACGCCAACCTGAAGAACACGATCGACGGCTTCCTCGATCAGATCGAAGCGATCAACAAGGAATATCCCGTCAAGAACCTGCGGTGGGTGCTGGCGCACGCCAATCAACTCGACGCAACCCAGCTGGCACGGATGCGCGAGCTCGGCATCTATGCGGCCGTTCACCCCTGGGCGGTCATCAACGGCGGCATCAACCAGCGAGTGTTCGGTGACGCGGCGCTCGACATGGCGCCACTCGACACGATTCAGAAGAGCGGCGTGATGTGGGGATTCGGGAGCGACGGCAGCCGCGCGAACCAGATCCTGCCCTTTACGACGCTCGGGTGGGCGGTGACCGGCAAGATGGTCGGCGGCGCCAAGGTCCTTCGCCAGCCGATCAGCCGCGAAGATGCACTCATCGCGCACACGCGACGAAACGCCTTCCTCGTGTTCCAGGAGAACAACCTCGGATCGATTCAGGCAGGACGACTCGCCGACCTCGTGGTGCTCGACCGCGACTACCTGACGATCCCTGCGGATCAGATCAAGGACATTCAACCCGTCATGACGATGGTCGGCGGACGGATCGTCTTTGAGACCGGCACCACAAACTAAACTGGGATCAACTTCCAACACCCGACTTCCAACTCCCAATCGTCCGCATGGGTTGGGAGTTGGGAATTGGGAGTTGGGAGTTGACGGAGTTCCTATGCCAGCCTACTGGGTCGCGCGCGCGAAGATCACCGATCCCGTTCAGTACAAGAAATACACAGACCTCGTGCCTGCGATCATCGCGAAGCACGGCGGAAAGGTTCTCGCCCGCGGTGGGCGCTACAAGATCAACGAGGGGCCGCACGACTTTCACCGCTTCGTGGTCATCGAATTTCCGACGCTCGAGCAGGGCGTCGCCTGTTTCGAGTCGCCCGAATACCAGCACGCGGCATCGTTCAGGCGAGCCGGCGCAGGTGTTGTCGAGAACGTGATGGTCGACGGCGGCGACGCGACGACGTAGATCTCTAGCCACGACAATCACGAAGAATTCAAATCCTGAAGATCATGGTGTTCTTCGTGGCCAACAACTTCGTGCACTTCGTGGCTAAAGCCTCGTGACCTTCGTGGCCGATACCGGAACATCCCTATGATCGCCATCATGTGGCAATTCGACGTCAAGAACGGACGCGAGACTGAATTCGAGGAACTGTACGGCGCCGACGGAGAATGGACGGCAATGAATCGCCACGCGCGCTCCTATCTGGGCACGTCCTTCCTCCGCGACCAGAACCGCACGTCCAGGTACATCGTCATCGAGTACTGGAGCGAGATGCTCGTCTACGAGCAGCACCGGGCGTTCCGATCCGAAGCAATTGCCTCCCTTGAAGAACGCAGCCGCGCGCTCGTCCACTCGGTCGAGCCCCTGGGAATCTTCTCGGCACTGAACGTGCCCGATCGGTTCGGACCGACCTGGTCGCAGCGCTCGGTCCCGGGCTGACGGCGTAGGGCGGGTCTTGCGTCCCAGACCCGCCGGGTCCTAAGAACAGGACCTGGCCTACGCTGTCCAGTCGCGCGGCGTATCCACGTACGACCGATCGAGCTTCGCCATCGAGTCACACCCGAGCAGTCTCATGGTTCGTATGAGATCGGTCCGCAGGATCTCGATCGCGCGGGCGACACCAGGCCCGCCCGCTGCACCAAGACCCCATGCGTACGCTCTTCCAATCAGGACGGCACGCGCCCCGAGGCAGATGGCCTTGACGATGTCCCCGCCTCGACGGATACCGCCATCGACGAGCACTTCGATCTGACCGTTCACGGCCGTCACGACTTCGGGCAGCGCGCGAATGGATGCGGGCACACCATCGAGTTGACGCCCACCATGATTGGATACGACGACGGCACTCGCTCCGGCATCGATAGCGCGGCGGGCGTCATCGCCGGTGTGTACACCTTTGACGATGAGCGGCCCTTTCCAGGCGTCGTGCATCCAGCGCAGGTCTTCCCAGGTGACCAGCGTCTTTTCGAGGAGCCCGCCGACGTCACCGCACGGCATCGCGCCAATGCCCGGCAGCTCCACGTTTGGAAACACTCGCGGCGACCCATCGGCAATGAAGTCCATCGTCCACCGTGGACGCCTGATGAACTGGCCGACATGCGGCAGGCTCGACCAGACATTGCCCTGGAGCAGCGGTCTGACGCCGTAGCGAAAATCGCGCTCGCGCAAGCCGGCAACCGGCGTGTCGATCGTGACAACGAGCGCACCGAAGCCGGCGGCCTTCGCGCGTGCAATCGTGGCTTCGGCGACGGCGCGGCCACCGGGAACATAAAGCTGATACCAGAGCGGCCCGCTCGCGCCTTCACGGACTTCCTCGAGCCGGGTGCCGGAGAACGTCGACAGGATGTAGCCGGTGCCCGCGGCACTCGCTTCGCGCGCCGCGTAGAACTCGCCGCGCGGGTAGAACATCCGGCAGAAGCCGACCGGCGCAAGCATGAACGGCAGCGCCAGCGGAGTGCCGAGGACGGTCGTGCGCAGGTCGCAGCTGGGGACGGCCACACACTGACGCGGACGAAAGGCCACGTCGCGAAACGCACGGACGTTCTCGTGCAGGGTGACCTCGTCTTCTGCTCCACCGTCGATGTAGGCGAAGACGACCGACGGCAGCCGGCGCCTGGCGAGCCGCCTGAGATCCTCGATGTTGATGACGCGAGGAAACGCGACGGTGCGAGCGAGGCTTGCGTCGGAACGCATGTGCCGGACCATTATCGATTTGGAGATCTTTGATTCGCGATTCGTTGACGATTGTTCATATTTCGATTGTTGATTGGAAGCACGGCGCCGTTACTCGACGCTTGC
>JAICEG010000309.1 GCA_025924295.1 Vicinamibacteria bacterium | reverse complement strand
GCAGTTCGGCTCGGATCTCGACGCCGCGACGCAGGCGAAGATCGACCGCGGCAAGCGAATCATCGAGCTCTTCAACCAACCGCAGTACAACCCGATGCCGGTCGAAACGCAGGTCGCGGTGCTCTGGATGGTGCAGAACGGCCACATGGACGATGTGCCGGTCGAGCGGGTCAAGGACTTCCAGAACAGGCTCACCGAGTTCCTGACGACGACGAAAGCCAGCCTGCTCGAGCGGATTGCGCGCGAGAAGGAGTTGAAAGAGGACCTGGTGAACGGGCTCAAGGCAGTGGCCGCCGATTTCAAGAAACTCTGGAGCTGAGTCATGGCCGGCACTCGAGAGCTACGTCGGCGCATCCGCTCGATCCGGAGCACGGCCCAGATCACCAAGGCCATGCAGATGGTCGCTGCCTCGAAGATGCGCAAGGCGCAGGAGGCCGCGATCGCCGTGCGCCCCTTCATTCGAATGATCTACCGGATCCAGCGCCGGGCCGTGACGCGAGTCGTCGACTTCACGCATCCACTGCTCGAAGTGCGACCGGTGAAGAAACGGCTCGTCATCCTGATCGCATCGGACAAAGGGCTGTGCGGCGCGCTGAACAGCAACCTGTTCCGGCTCGTCGGCCGCTACGATCACCGATCGACGCTCTTCATCACCGCGGGACGCAAGGCCGCGCAGTTCGTATCGCGCACTCGCCGGCAGCTCGTCGCCGATTTCCCGTACGGCGATACGCCTCGCTTTGTGGAGGCGCGGGCGATAGCCGTCATGGCACGCGATCTCTTCCTGAAGGGTGAGGTCGACGAAGTCGTCCTCGTCGCCACGAGGTTCGTCAACACACTCACACAGCAGGCCATGGCGCTCGAATACCTGCCGATCGGCGAGATCAAAGGCATCCGGATGCCCGACGCGGATCCCGAGGAAGTCCTTGCCGCCGATAGCACCGAGTTTCGATTCGAGCCGAGCGCTGAACACATCCTCAGTTACCTCTTCGGTCACTACCTCAACGTGCTGCTCTACACGGTGCTGCTCAACGCCAAGGCCAGCGAGCAGAGCGCACGCATGGTGTCGATGAAGAGCGCCACCGACAACGCCAACGGGATGATCAAAGACCTGACGCTGCACTACAACAAGCTGCGTCAGGGTGCCATCACACAGGAGCTGCTGGAGATTGCCGGCGGCCAGGCGAATTAACTTCAGGAATCGCTTGTGTGGGTATTGCTGACGATGTCGTTGCCAATTAGAACCGGCGGAATTCTCGGCGCGGAACCAGGTCGAAAGCCTCAACACACAAGCGAGCTGTCGAGTAAATGCGGAAGGTATCGGTATGAACACAGGCACGATCGTGCAAGTCGTTGGCCCGGTGGTGGACGTCACGTTTCCCGACTCACTGCCTGCGATCTCCAATGCGCTGACCGTCGAGTTCACGGTGCAGAAGCAGCCGGTGAAGCTCACCCTCGAAGTGCAGCAGCACCTTGGCGACCGCTGGGTCCGCACCGTGTCGATGTCGGGCACCGAAGGCCTCAAGCGCGGCTTCGAGGTCAAGGACACCGGCGGACCGATCCAGATGCCAGTCGGGCCCGGTGTGATGGGCCGCGTGATGGATGTCACCGGTGCGCCGGTCGATGATCGCGGGCCGGTGCAGGCCGAGAAGTACTACCCGATTCATCGCCCCGCGCCATCGCTCGTGGACCAGTCCACTTCACCTGAAGTCCTCACGACCGGGATCAAGGTGATCGATCTGATCTGTCCCTTCCTCAAGGGCGGCAAAATTGGCGCATTCGGCGGCGCCGGCGTGGGCAAGACGGTCGTGATCATGGAGTTGATCAACAACATCGCCAAGCTGCACGGCGGCGTGTCGGTCTTTGCGGGCGTCGGCGAACGCACGCGTGAGGGCAACGACCTGTACCACGAAATGACGACGGCCGGTGTCATCAACGAGAAGGACCTCGGCTCGTCGAAGATCGCGCTCGTCTACGGACAGATGAACGAGCCGCCGGGCGCCCGGCTTCGTGTCGCGCTCTCAGGCCTCGCTATTACCGAGTACTTCCGTGACGAGAAGAACCAGGACGTGCTGCTCTTCATCGACAACATCTTCCGCTTCTCGCAGGCGGGCTCCGAGGTTTCGGCGCTGCTCGGCCGCACGGCAAGCGCGGTCGGGTACCAGCCGACGCTGGCCGCCGAGATGGGCGCCCTGCAGGAACGAATCACGTCGACGAAGAAAGGCTCGATCACATCGTTCCAGGCGGTCTACGTGCCCGCTGACGACCTGACCGATCCGGCACCCGCCACGACGTTCGCGCACCTCGACGCGACCATCGTCCTCGAGCGCTCGATCGCGGAGCTGGGGATCTACCCTGCAGTCGATCCGCTCGCCTCGACCTCTCGCGCCCTGGCGCCGGAGATTGTCGGGCAGGAGCACTATGACGTGGCCCGCGGAGTGCAGAAGGTGCTGCAGCGGTTCAAGGATCTGCAGGACATCATCGCCATTCTCGGCATGGACGAACTGTCGCCGGAAGACAAGCAGACGGTCTATCGCGCGCGGCGCATCCAGCGGTTCCTCAGCCAGCCATTCAGCTCGGCACAGGTGTTCACCGGGCGCGAGGGGCGGCAGGTTCCCGTCGGCGACACGGTGCGCGGATTCAAGGAAATCCTCGACGGCAAGCACGACGAGGTCGCGGAAGACAATTTCTACATGAAGGGCGGGATCGAAGAGGTCCGCGAGAAGTGAGCGCCACAACCCTCAAGCTCGAAATCGTGACACCCGAGGCGATCGTCTATTCAGAAGACGTGAACATGGTGACGCTGCCCGCCATTGAGGGGCAGATCGGCATCTACCCGATGCACATCCCGCTCCTGACGCAGATCGTGCCGGGCGAGATCGTCGTGATAAAGGACGGGCACGAGTCCTTCCTGGCCGTTGGCGAGGGGGTTGTCGAAGTGACGTCCAATCGGGTGGCTATCGTCACCGACATGGCCATCCCGGCGGAGAACATCGACGAGGCCAAGGTGGAAGAAGCCCGTCAACGCGCCGCCGCGCGGCTGCAGGACAAGATCTCTGACGAGGAGGTCGCTTCCGTGAACGCATCGCTGGCGCGCTCGCTGGCGCAGTTGAAAGTCAAACGCCGCCGGCACGTGTGAGGCGATGAAAGACGTGTCAACGCCCAGACTCCAACCTCCAACTTCCAAGGCGCCGGATTGCTTGAGAGTTGGGAGTTGGGAACTGGAAATTGACGGCACGTATCAGGCTCCTGGGCTATGATCGTTGCCGCGCGCGCCTGGCTGTCGACGTACGACGCGGGTCGGCTGCGGGCCGACGCCGTCGCCGGCATCACGCTCGCGGCGTATCTGCTGCCATCTGCGATCGGCGACGCATCGCTCGCCGGACTGCCGCCACAGGCCGGGCTCTACGCGTGCCTCTTCGGCGGCCTCGTCTTCTGGATCTTCTGCAGTTCACGTCACACGGCGCTTGCCGTGACATCGGCCATCTCATTGCTCATCGGAGCGACGCTCGGCGACATCGCCGGCAACGATCCGGTGCGTTACGCCGCCCTCGCCTCGTGCAGCGCGCTGATCGTTGCCGTTCTCGCGTTCCTCGCCTACGCACTCCGGGCCGGCACAATCGTGAACTTCTTCTCCGAAACCGTCCTGGTGGGGTTCAAGTGCGGCGTCGCGTTGTTCCTGGCCAGCACACAACTCCCCAAGCTGTTTGGCTTCAGCGCGGGCCATGGCGGCGACTTCTGGGATCGCATGGGGCACTTCCTCAGCGGCCTGGGGCAAACCAATCCAACAGCGCTCCTGCTGGGCCTGTCCGCACTCGCCGTGCTTCTCCTCGGCAAGACCGTATTGAAGCACCGCCCGGTCGCGTTGTTCGTCGTGATCGGCGGCATCCTCGCTGCCGGGTTCTTCCAACTGGAAGCCCGTGGAGTCGCACTGCTGGGAGAGGTGCCGCAGGGATTGCCGCAACCGGCGCTGCCGGCGGTGAGCCGCGCGGATATCAACACGATCCTTCCTCTCGCCATGGCGTGCTTCGTGCTCGCCGCCGTTGAAACGACGGCGATCGGCCGGATGTTCGGAGCCAAACATGGCTATCGCCTCGACGCCACGCAGGAATTCCTTGCCATCGGAACGGCGAATCTTGCGGCCGGGCTCGGGAGCGCGTTCCCCGTCAGCGGCGGGATGTCGCAGTCGCTCGTCAACGAAACGGCTGGCGCGCGCACGCCGCTCTCGGGCCTGGTCGCCGCGCTGATCACACTGCTCGTCGCTGTCTTCTTCACAGGCTTGCTGCGCAACCTTCCGCAACCTGTGCTCGCCGCCATCATCCTGGTTGCCGTGACCGGGCTGGTGCAAATCCAGACGCTCCGTCACATCTGGCACTTCAGTCGCGGTGAATTCGCCGTGGCGATGGCCGCGCTGCTCGGCGTGCTCGGCTCCGGCCTCCTCAACGGCGTCCTGATCGGCGTCGCGATCTCGATGCTCCTGCTGCTCGGCCGCGCGTCGCGGCCGCGGGTCACCGAGCTCGGTCGGGTGCCCGGCACGACGTATTTCGCCGATCTCTCGCGCCACCCGGAGAACGAGCGCGTCGACGATGTGCTGGTGGTGCGCAGCGAGGGCGCGCTCCTCTACTTCAATATCGATCACGTCCGCGAGCGCCTCTTGGCGCTCATGAGCGCCCGCCCGGCGCCACCGCGATTGGTCGTGTTGTTCATGGGCAACGTCCCGCATGTGGACCTCGCCGGTGTAGAGTTACTGCTGGACGTGGCCGCCACGTGCCGCAAGTCCGGAATCATCTTCCGCCTTGCGGAAGTCCACGGGAACGTTCGCGAGGCGCTCCGGCGCATGGGTGACGAGCATGCCGCCGGGATGGCCGAAGCCCACCAGACCGTCGACGCCGTGTTGAACAAATGGCGCGCGGGAACGGCCGTAACAAGCTGAAAACATGACCGTGATATGGATGGTTGATGCGGATTCCTCTGGTTGTCACAGTCTGTTTCTCTGCGCTGACCGGCCATGCACCCCTCGTCGCTGCCCAGGCAACCGCAACGCTCACGCCAGCGGTCGCCGTCAAGCCTTCAGATTCGTCTCCTGAGGACGAAAGCGAGCCGGCGCAAACTCCAAGTACGGCAAAGCCGGAATCCATATACGACCGGATCTGGAGGTTCAGGGAGTGGTACCGGAACGAGGACAACGGGGTCCTTCAACGCCTGCGATTCAGGGGCAGGTACCAGCAGGACTTTGCCACCGTGGATGCCGATCAGGGCGACCACGAGGAATGGAACGTCCGGCGGTTGCGGATGGGACTGCAGGCCTACATGTTCGGGTCGCTCCTGCTGCACGCCGAAGTCGACCTCAATCCACAGGAGGCCAACCCTGTTTACGTGCGCTTCACCGATATGTACGCGGAGTGGAGTACGCAGCCGGAGTTGGTATTCACCGTTGGCAAGCAAAGCATCCCCTACACCGTTGACGGGGCGAACTCGTCGAGGGAACTGCTCGCAGTCGATCGAGGCGCTCTCGCGAACAACCTCTGGTTCACAGAGGAGTATCTCCCCGGCGCCAGCGTATCGGGTACCAGCGAGCCATGGGTCTACTTCGCGGGAATGTATTCCGCAGGTGCGAGGAACAAGGAGCTCGGCGAGTTCAGCGGCGGCGTCGTGACCCTCGGGTCGCTCGGCTACAATTTCGCCAAATCGCTGGACGCCGAAGAAGCACTGGCGAGCGTCAACTACGTCTATCAAAACCCCGACCCGGACAACACCTTTACCAGGCCGTTTCAGCACATCGTCTCGCTGAACCTCAGGCTGGAGAAAACCAGGTGGGGATTGCGCACGGATCTGTCGGCGGGGGCTGGTTACTACACGCAGAGCAACGTCTGGGGCGTGCTGGTGATGCCGTTCGTCAACGTCACGCCGAAACTGCAGGTTGTCGGCCGCTACGAGTTCCTCGACAGCCCCGATCCGAACGGCATCAGGCTCGGCACCTACGAAGATCGCGTCGTCTCCGGCCGCGGCGACCAGTTTCACGACGTGTACTTCGGTGCGAACTACTACTTCTACGATCATCAGCTGAAGCTGCAGACCGGCGTTCAGTTCGCCGACATGCAGGACCAGGCCAACGACGGCGGCGCCTACTCGGGTGTGTCCTGGGTCGCCGGCCTCCGCGTCGGCTGGTGATGTGGTGTCCGGCGTTCGCCGGACTCACAGCTGCGACAGTCGTAGTGTCGGGCTTTGGCGGGACCCACCACCCGACGCGGCTGGCCACTCCCCCGTCACGAGCTAAGGTGAGCCTCTCACCGAGACAGGTGATCCCCATCCTCGGGGACAGCCAGACAACCGCGATAAACCACTATAGCAATCGACTTTCCCAGGCCAGCCGCTGCCCGCGGCACATGGCAAGGTGC
>JAICEG010000308.1 GCA_025924295.1 Vicinamibacteria bacterium | reverse complement strand
GGACGTCTACGTCAGCGTCCTGCAGCTGGCGCGCGAACGCTTCGCGGAAAAGGTGTCGGCGCAGCAACAGGCAGCCGCCATCGACGTGGACGATATCGGCGGAATCTGAAGTGCGCCGTCGCGATGAGAGTGCCCGATGCCGCTCTTTTCGGCCCTGTGAACATTCGTAGTGGTTTATCGTATATCGATAAAACGAGGTTCACTATGAAGGCATTGGCCAATGGTCCGTCGCGTGGCTGATCCAGGCGGTTCTGGTGTGCATCACCGTTGGTCTTGCCGCGGCGCTGCTGGCAACCGTCATCGCGGCAATGGCGGCGCTGGTCAAGCGGGATCCGAGCATGACTGTCATGGTGCCGGTCTCGTTCAGCATGGACGCACCGACAGCGGTTCGTCTTGGCCGTTCAGGGTTCGGTTTCGAAATCCTCAACCCGAAGCAGGCTGCGAACAGGGAAGGCAGATGGCGCATCGATAGCGTCGATGGGTCGCTCAAGGTTGCGACGTCCAGCCGTGTGTTTATCCTTGCGAACGCCCTCATCGTCATCGTGATCCTGGCGTTCGCCCTGTACGTCGTCGGTCAGCTCCGGGGCGTAGTCCGGACAGTCGGTGCCGGACAGCCATTCGTCCCCGAGAATGCGCTGCGCATTCGGCGCGTGGCCCTCGCTCTCATCGCCGGCGAGCTCGCCGGTTCGGCGATCGTCTTCGCCGAGAACTACTACGCGATGACGTATGTTCCCGTTGCAGGGCTGCAGTTCGACGCCTGGCCGAGCGTGGACGTCGCGTCGATTGGCTACGGGCTCATCATCCTGGTGATTGCCGAAGTCTTCCGAATTGGTACGCGGCTCGATGAAGAGCAATCGTTGACCATTTGAGCGTCCGCGATGGGCATACGGATAAATCTCGATCGTCTGCTGTTCGATCAGCAACTCACGCTGACGGAGCTGGCGGACCGAGTTGGTCTGACCATCGTCAATTTGTCGATCCTGAAGACGAACAAAGCGAAGGCCATTCGCTTTTCGACGCTCGAGGCGTTGTGCCGCGAGCTCAAATGTCAGCCCGGGGATCTGCTCGAATGGGTACCTGAACGAAGCAGGAAATAGACCCGGGTGTGCCTGCTACGTTGCCTGGGTGGCGACCAGGTCGAGATGCAGGAATTGGTTGAACGGGCTCTTCTCGTAGTCGCCGAAGGCCTCACCGTTGGTGAAACCGTACTTGCGATACAGCTCGAGAGCCGGTTCGAATGCCGGACCTGAGCCCGTTTCCAGCGAGAGGCGCACGTAGCCGCGCCGCCGTGCCTCTGCGACGATGTGTTGGAGAATCGCCGCTGCCACTCCCCGTCGCAGATGCGCATCGGCGGTGCGCATCGACTTGATCTCGCCGGCTCGTGGCCCGAGCTCCTTCAGCGCACCGAAACCGAGTAGCTCTTCCCCTTCCCACAACGCATAAAAGCTGATCTCCGGTTTCTGCAGTCCCGACCAGTCGAGTGCGAACACGTGGCCTGGCGGTGAGCTGGCGTGCATCCCTTCGAGGTGCCGGGCCAGCAGCGCCAGCACCCGCTCATCGTCAAAGTCGCCGGGTTTGATCACGAGCATTGCTGCCAGCGTATCTCTTCCCGTGTCCTGTTGGCATGGCTTGCCATCCGTAGCTTGCTCACTCTCCCGGCGAGCGAAGGATGGTACGATCCGCCGCCATGATCAGGGTTCTTGCTCCTGTCTCGCTCGCATTCGTTCTCGTCGTTGCGGCGGTGCTGTGGGCCCAGGAGTCGCCGCCGCCGCTGATGCCGCCGCAGGCTGCGTCCGGGCCGACACCCGTGCCAGGCGTGCTCCGCAACTACACGCCGGTCACCGAGGCGCGATTGCGCAGTCCGAACGACGGCGACTGGATGATGAATCGTCGGACCTACGACGGATGGGGCTACAGCCCCCTCATGCAGATCACACCTGCCAACGTCTCCCGGCTGAAACCGGTATGGTCGTTGGCCACGGGCGCGGTCAATGGGCACGAGGCTGCTCCCATCGTGCACGACGGCGTGATGTTCGTCGCAACGCCCGGCAGCCAGGTCATTGCGATCGAGGCCGCGACAGGCACTGTGCTGTGGCGCTATCGCCGCCCGCTCGCGCCGACCGTCATCAATCGACATCCGACGACGCGCGGCGTCGCCCTTCTCGGAGACAAGGTGTTCCTGGCCGCGAGCGATGCCGTGCTGATGGCTCTGGACGCGCGCACAGGACGCACGGTGTGGAACGCTACCGTCGCCGACAATCGTTCCGGCCACTACATGAGCCTCGCGCCGCTCGTGGCGAACGGCAAAGTGCTCGTCGGTACATCCGGTGGGGAACTTGGCATCCGCGGGTTCATCGCGGCCTTCGACCCCGACACGGGTAAAGAGCTCTGGCGCACCTACACCGTTCCTGCGCCCGGTGAACCCGGAAGCGAGACGTGGCCCAAGGGGGGAGATCAGTGGAAGACCGGTGGAGGCTCGGTGTGGGTGACCGGCAACTACGATCCCGAGACCGGCTTGGCCTATTGGGGCACTGGCAACGGCGGGCCGTGGATGGGCGATCAGCGTCCGGGTGACAACCTCTACACCGCGTCGACGGTGGCAGTTGACGTGGCGACGGGACAGATCAAGGGCCACTTCCAGTACACGCCTAACGAGTCGTTCGATTGGGACGAGGTGTCCCCTCCCATTCTCGTGGACTTCCAGCGCAACGGCCGAACGGTGAAGGGGCTCATCGACGTGGCGCGCAATGGCTACATGTGGTTCCTGGAGCGCGGGACCGGACCCATCAAATTCGTCCAGGGCGTACCGCACGTGCGACAGACGGTGTTTCGCAGTCTCGATCCCATGACCGGAAGGCCCGATGTCGATCCCGCACGCAAGCCCGGCACTGGCAAGGTCGCGGACTTCTGCCCCTCGCATTGGGGAGGAAAGAACTGGCCGCCCATCGCGTACAGCCCGCAGACGCGGCTCGTCTACGTCCCGGCGAACGAGAACCTGTGCGCGTCCATGGAAGGACTGCCCGTGAAGTACTCACCGGGTTCGGCCTTCACCGGCGCGAGGAACGTCATGTCGATCGTGCCTGGTGCCGATCACATCGGGGAAGTGCAGGCGTGGAACGTGGACACAGGCACGCGCGTGTGGACGCACACGTTCGCGAAGTCGTCGAACTGGGGACCGCTGATCGCGACTGGTGGCGGATTGGTCTTCGGCGGCGGCACGTCGGACCGCATGTTCCGCGCGTTCGACGCACGGACTGGAAAGGTCCTCTGGGAGTACCCGACGACGTCGGGTGTCATCGGTCAGGCATCGTCGTTCACGCTCAACGGACGACAGTACGTCGCGGTGCAGTCGGGGTGGGGCATCGACGCGCGCGGGATGCAGAATCGCCTCAACGCGATCCGTCCCGGTGAGTTTCCGGAAGTGCCCGAGGGTGGGGCGGTGTGGGTGTTCGCGCTGGCCGACTCCTATTGACTTTCTATAAGACGTCTTATAGATTCTCTATAGGAGACGTCCATGGAACTGCGGACCGACTTGCTGCGCGGCACGCTCGACTTGTTGATTCTTCGCAGCCTGACCGCCACGCCGCTGCACGGCCTCGGCATCTCCCGCCGCATCGCGCAGATGACGCAGGGATCGTTCGACGTCAAGGCGGGGTCTCTGTTCCCGGCTCTCTACCGGCTCGAGGAGCGCGGCCTGCTCGCGGCGGAGTGGGGTGAGTCGGACACGCAACGCCGCGCGAAGTTCTACCGCCTGACGCGGCTCGGCAGGAAGCGCCTGCAGGTGGAGGAAGCGAACTGGCGCCGGGTCGCCATCGCGATGGAGCACGCGCTCGGGTCGACATCATGACGCCGCGTGGTTCGGTCCTCAGCTGGTTCGTCTCGCTGGTCCGCAACCTTTTCGGCGGTGGCCGACGCGATGCGGAGCTTCGATCTGACATCGACACCTACATCGACATGCTCGTGGACGAGAAGATCGCCGCCGGCCTGTCGCCCGAGGCGGCGCGGCGGTCGACGCTGCTCGAGCTTGGAAGCGTGGATCACATCAAAGACAACGCTCGGAGTGTCCGCGCCGGTGCCCTCCTCGCCGAAATTGCCAGCGACGCGCGCTATGCGCTGCGCATGATGCGCAGGGACTGGACCTTCAGCGCCATCGCCATTGTGACGCTCGCGCTCGGGATTGGAGCGAACACGGCGATCTTCAGCATCGTGAACGGCGTGCTGCTGAAGCCGCTGCCGTACCCGCATGCCGATCGCCTCGTGCTCGCGTGGGAGCGCAATCGTACGATCGGCAAGGAGCGGGATCCCGTGGCGCCGCTCAACTACCAGGATTGGCGAAGCCAGAACACGGTGTTCGACGAGCTGGGTGCCTACCGGTTCCGCTCGTTCGCTCTGGACGACGTCGGCGATCCTGAGCAGCTCCGCGCGCTTTCGGTCTCGAGCAGCGTATTCCGGGCTCTCGGAGTCAGCCCAATCGCTGGCCGCGTGTTCACGGAGGAAGAAGAGCGGCGCCAGGATCGCGCCGTCGTGCTGGCACACGCGTTGTGGCAGCGGCGATTTGGCGGAAGTCCTTCGGTCATCGGCCGCAGCCTCTCGCTCAACGGCGCCGCCTTCACGATTGTCGGCGTGATGCCCTCGACCTTTGCGTTTCCGGACGGTAACGCGGTTGATTTGTATTCGCCGCTCGTGTTCGGCGCAGACGAGCTCAACGATCGTCGATCCCACGTCCTGGTCGTGATCGGCCGGTTGAAGCCAGACGTCACGGTGGACGCCGCGACCGCCGACTTGCGCGCCATCGCGCAGCGTATTTTTCCCACGGATCGCACGAGCAATCCCGACGTGACCGTCGCCGGTGCGCACGACGTGCTGGTCGAGGATGCACGACTCGGCCTCATCGTCCTGTTCGGCACCGTGGGGTTCGTATTGCTCATCGCGTGCGCCAACGTCGCCAGCCTCTTACTCGTGCGCGGCTCGGTGCGGCGCCGTGAAGTGGCCATGCGTGCCGCACTCGGGGCCGGGCGTGGTCGCCTCCTGCGGCAATTGCTGACCGAGAGCGTGCTGCTCGCGATCGTCGGTGCCGCCGCCGGGGTCGTGGTCGCGCGGGGGTTGCTCATGGTCTTCGCCCGCATTCACCCGCCGAATCTGCCGCGCGTCGATCAGATCGGTATCGATGGCCCGGTGCTGCTGTTTGTCACCGTTGCGGCGGTGCTTACCGGTGTCGCGTTTGGAATCATCCCGGCGCTGCAAGCGGCAACGCCGCGATTGAGCGACACCACCAAAGTGGTCGGTTCCACCTACACCGCGGCAAGCCGGGGGCGCTTCGGCCTGGTGGCCGGCGAAGTGGCGTTGGCGTTGATGCTGGCTGCCGGTGCGGGACTGATGATCCGCAGCGTGATCAAGCTGCAGGAGCTCGATCTCGGGTTTGCGCCGGCAGGAGTGCTTTCGGCACAGGTGCTCTTGCCGGCAGCGAGATATCCGGTGGACCCGACGCAGTCTCGTCCAATAAAAGATGCGACGCCTCCGGGAGATACCAAGCCGTTCATGTTCTTCAGCCAACTGGAAGCGCGGCTGCGAGCGACAGCGGGGATCGAATCGGTCGGCGCGGTTTCGGCGTTGCCGCTCAATCCTGTCGGAACGGACTACGACCTGCCAGTGATCGTCGACGGAAAGCCGCGCGCGCGTCCAGGTGAGGAGCTGCAAGCGGACTTTCGGGTGGCCACGGTCAGCTACTTTCGCACCATGCGCATTCCTCTGATCGCCGGACGCGAATTCACGGAATTCGATGGTCCCGGCACGACGCCTGTGGCCATCATCAACGACACGCTCGCCCGGCAGATATTTCCCGGCGAAAACCCAATCGGGCAGCGCCTGCGCCTCTACGGCCGGCCGCGCGAGATCGTCGGCGTGGTCGGCTCCGTCCGGCACCATGGGTTCACGCGCGATCCACGCCCGGAAATGGTCTTACCCTATCGCCAATTCCAGTTCACCGGCATGACGGTTGTGGCGCGCAGTCAGATCGCACAGTTGGCGGTGGCGGAAGCGATTCGTGGCGCCGTGCAGTCGCTCGATCCGCAGCAGCCGGTCTACCGCGTCACAGCGGTGGACGAGTTGCTGGCCGATTCCGTCGCGCAGCCACGATTCACCGCGCTGCTGCTCGGTGGATTCGCCGTGCTCGCTCTCGTGCTGGCTGTCGTCGGCGTCTACGGCGTCATGTCATATACAGTCGGTCAGCGCGCGCGCGAGATCGCTGTACGCATGACGCTTGGAGCGCGGCGCAGTGAAGTCGCCAGGATGATCGTCGGTCAGGCCGCGCTGTACGTGGTCGCCGGTGTGATCATCGGGCTGGTTGGTTCCCTCGCGGGCACCCGCCTGATGACGGGGCTGCTCTTTGGCGTTGCGGCTACCGACCCGGCGACGCTGCTCTCGGCGGCAGCGGTCGTCATTGTCACATCACT
>JAICEG010000307.1 GCA_025924295.1 Vicinamibacteria bacterium | reverse complement strand
GCTCGTCGTCGTCCTGAGCGTCTGGACATTCGCGTTCTGGCTGGCCAGGCGGCTGCGCGTGGATGACGAGTTCGCAACGATGCTGGCGAGCGCCGTGTCTATTTGCGGCGTGTCCGCCGCGATCGCGGCGTGCGGGGCGATTCAAGGCGATCGCAAGAAGCTCTCGTATGTGACGTCTCTGGTGCTCGTCGTCGCCATGCCGATGATGGTCATCATGCCGTGGATCTCGAGGGTGATGGGCATGCCCGACGTCGTTGCGGGAGCGTGGCTTGGCGGAACGCTCGACACGAGCGCGGCGGTTGTCGCGGGCGGCGAGTTGATCAGCGATGCGGCGCGTGACGCAGCGGTCGTGGTCAAGCTTTCTCAGAACGCGCTGATCGGCGTGGCGGCATTCCTGCTCACTGTCTGGTGGACGCTCAACCGCAAGTCCGGCGTCGCTGCTGACGCAGAGGCACCTCGAACGGGACTTGCCGTCATCTGGGAGCGATTCCCGAAATTCGTCTTCGGATTCCTCGTCGCCTCGCTCGTGTTCTCGTGGCTGATCAGCGATGCGGCCGTCGCCGACACACGCGGTCCGTTGACCGCCGTGCGGACGACGCTGTTCGCGATGGCATTCGTGTCGATCGGCCTGGAAACGTCGCTCGGAGGCCTGGTGAAGACAGATGGAGGCCGACCCGCGGTCGCCTTCCTTGGCGCACAGGCGTTCAACCTGGCCGTGACGCTCGGCGCGGCCTATGTGTTCTTCGGCGGATTCCCGTTCGCTCCGTAACACGTAGGGCGGGTCTTGCTCTTTAGACCCGCCTGACGCTTTAGACCCGCCGGGTCCAGAGAACAGGACCCGGCCTACGCTGTCGGCTACTCCGGCCGCCTACGGTGTGTCGACTACTCTGGTCGCAACGCGTCGATCACATCCACCCGCGAGGCGCGCGCGGCTGGCATGAGCGACGCCAGGAGTGCGGCGACCACGAGTAGCATGGCGGCGCCGAGCGTCGGCACGACACCAGGCAGGCTGACATCGCTGATGTAGCTGCCGACGGCGCGGGCCAGCACGAAGCCTCCCGCAATTCCCGCAACGATGCCGATCGCGGCGATGGTTGCTCCTTCCTTGAGCACACGCGCCAGGAGCGTCTTTGGCTCGGAGCCGATCGCGAGCCGGATGCCGAACTCCCGCGTGCGAGCGCTGACCGAAAACGCGAGGACACCCGCCACACCGACCACGGCAATCAGCAGCGCCACGCCCGCGAACCCGCCAAAGACGAGCGCGTTCAGACGATTGGGCGCCAGAACCTCCGCCCGCACGTCGTCGAGCGTTGCGGCTTTCTCGACCGGCTGATCCGCAGACAGATCGCGAATGATGCGAGTGATCGGCGGGACGAGCGCGTACGGATCGGTGCGCGCATGAACAAACAAGCGGCCACCGCCGATCGCCTGTTCCAGCGGGTGATAGACGGTCACCGCCGGGCCCGGTACGACGTTCTCATCGTCGACATCCGCCACGACGCCGACAATGCGTCTGGGTTCCGGGCTCATGTCGATGAACTTCATGACCGGGTCGGTCCAAGTGAGGTGGCGGTTGACGGCCTCCTGACCTGGAAACATCCGTTGCGCCAGGCTCTGGCTCACAATCACGACTTTCTCGGCATCCTGCCGATCGGACTCGTTGAAATCGCGCCCCGCGATGAGCGGCACTCCGAGCGTCGAGAAGAATCCCGGCGAGATCGTTCGAAAACGCCCGCGCGGATCCTCTTCACCATCGACTTTGGCGTAGCCTTCGACGGTGAACTGAAAACCCGGGCCAAAACCGCCGGCCTCGCGCCACGGCACGAGTGTACCGACCGCGACGCGCTCCACACCGGGCAGCTCGGAGATGCGTCGCAGGGCCTCACGATAGAAAGAGACGGTCTGTGCCGGCTCGCGTCCGGTGATGACTGGCACGTGCAGGGCGAGCACGTTGCTCGTGTTGAGCCGCAGCTGCGCCGTCTGCAACTCGAGCAGCGTCGTCAACAGCATTCCCGCTCCGGCGAGAAGGACGAACGATGCCGCAATCTGGAGCACAGCGAAAAGCTGCAGACGGCGGTTCGTGCCTGTCGTCAGCCGGGCGCTGCCATTCGACAGACCGAATCCGCTCGAAGCTTCCGATGACGGCAGCCGTGGCACGAACGCGAGGAGCGTGGCAGCAACGAGCGCGAGGACGACGCCCATCCATAGCATGCTGGAGTCAACGGTCACGTCCAGCGCGCGGACGGAGAACCGTGCAGCGTACTGCGACAGGATGGCGACCATCGGGCGCGCCATGAGCACACCCAGCACGGCACCAGTACCGCAGAGGAGCAGGCTCTCGGCAAGAAGCGTTCGCCGCAGCGCACTCGCTTGCGCACCGAGTGCCGCCCGCACGGCGAGCTCACCTTCGCGCCGTACCGATCGGGCCAGGATCAGATTGGCGACATTCGAGCACGCGATGACGAAGACGAGTGCGGAGGCCGCCAGCAATATCAAAAGGACCGTCCGCGCCGGCGCGGTGATCTGGTCGCGCAGCTGCACCGCATCGATCCTGTAGTCGGCCTTGGCCGAATAGACCTCGGGGTATTCGCGCAGGATCGCGCCATGTGCTGCGCGGAGATCCGCGCGCGCTGTTTCTACGTCGGCGTCCGGCGCCAGGCGGCCGAACAGTTCTGTCATGCGATGCACGCGGCCGGTGACCATCGTCGCCGACAGATGATGGGGGCTGGTCACGACGTTCGCGATGATCTCGGTCTCGGTCGGGTAGGGTACCGCCGGCTCGAGGACGCCGATGACCGTTGCGACCCGTGAATCGAGCCGGACGGACTTGCCAATGACCGAGGGATCGCTCTTGAACTCGGTCGTCCAGAAACGATGGGTGAGAACGACGACACCAGGAGCCTCGGGCCCATCGTCGGAAGCGCTGATCAACCGTCCGAGTACCGGGCGAAGGCCCATGACATCGAAATAGGACCCGCTGACGACACCAGCGCTCACGACACGAGGTTCACCAAGGCCGATCATGGTGAAGGCGATCGTGGAGAAGTCGCCAAACGTTGTGATCGACTTCACGCGCGCCTCGAGGTCATCGATCTCCGGCACCGAAAAGGTCGTATTCGGCGTCGCCAGCCCGGGCGCGCTCTGCCGGATGTAGATCAGGCGATCCTCATCACGATTGGTTAGTGGTTTGAGGAGGACCCCGCGGACGACGCTGAAAATGGCGGCATTGGCACCAATGCCGAGCGCCAGCGTCAGCACGACGGTGATGGTCAGCCCGCGGGCTCTGAGCAATGAGCGGAAGGCGAATCGGAAGTCGGTGAGAAAAGTCATAGAGGTAGCGGCGGGTCTTCAGACCCGCCGGTTGCCTTTACTTATAGTCGAAACCGGGAGGCGCAAATCGACAGCCTTCAGATCTCGCTGGGACGAACCGTGGGTTGCCGGACGAACTCCACCACCGGCTGGACGTGGGCGTGAGCCTTGATTATGTGCGTCTGACCGGGCAGCGTCCGATATGTGGCGTTCGGCAGCACGTCGGCCAGCGCTCTCATCGCATTGCGCATCCAGGCCGGGCTCTTTCCTCCATCCATGACCAGGGTCGGCACGGTTGCATACGGCCACCGTGTACGCGAAAGAGGCTTGCCCTGTTCGTGTTCCTGCACCAGCTGAAGGTCATAGGGCAGCGTGTGGGCAACGGCTGTAAGCTTCGACCATACCGGCATCAGTCGCATCATGAGGACGAAGATCGACGGCACTTCCACGAGGCCCATGAACAACTTCACCGCGCGCCCACGGTCGCCTGCACTCAGCGCCGACTGAACTCGCGCCATGAAGTCACCTGGCATCGGTGTCCGCGTGTCATCGACGATGAAGGGCGCCTCGTAGAGGACGAGTTTCGTGATCGGCAGCCGGCGATTGGCGGCTTCGAGGGCGAGCGCTGCCCCGGAAGAGACACCGTAGACGAAGGCCGTCCCTCCAGCCTCGCGGATGACTGCGTCGAGATCCTCGACTTCCCGCTCGATCGTGTAGGCCGCGGCGTTTCCGCTCTCGCCGCGCCCGCGCCGGTCGTACGTAAACACCGTGAAGTGCGGCGCCAGTTGCTCTGCTACTGCCCGACTCGGTCCCTGCTCCCGATAACACATTGCGCCGTCGACGAAGATGAGGGCAGGCCCGTTGCCAGTTCGACTGAATGCGATGGGCGTTCCGTCCCGCGAGAGTGTTTTCGCCATGGTGCACCTGCTCACTTCTTCGGCGAGCCTTGCGGGAGCAATCGAGCGAAATCCTCCTTCAGTTCAGGAGTCAGCGCGGGGCCGAAGTCTTCCGCCTCGAACACCGGGCGGACTTCGAGCTGGACGTCTCCGTCCTCGATCGGCCAACGTTTGACCCATTCGATGGCTTCTGCCTTCGACTTCACCTGGATCAAGGTGAAGCCGGCGATCAGCTCCTTGGTTTCCGCGAAGGGACCATCCACGACCTTCGGCTTGCCGCCGGAGAAGGTCACTCGCGCAGCATGCGAGCTCGGCCGGAGTCCCATCCCATCGAGCAGGACACCGGCGTCGGCAAGTTCCTGGTGGTAATTCATCATCGCTGACAGAAGTTCCTGGCTCGGCATCACGCCCGCTTCCGTGCTCCTGTCTGCCTTGCGAATGATCATGAACTTCACGACGTCTCTCCTCCTGAGGTTCGCCGCCGTTGGCGGCCCTCCATCTTGACGTCGAACGAAGGTCGCCCGGATCGACATGAATGCAGGTCCGGCTAAAGCCGGACACTACGCTGGTCGCCAGGTCCCGCTAAAGCGGGACACTACGTGATGGTGACTACAGGGTCTTCAGATACGCGAGGAGGGCTCCGACCGGCGACTTCAGCAGCCGAGCCTCGATCTCCTTGCGATCGTTCGTGGGATCGAGGCCGCTCGTGTCCGGGCAGAGCTCGGACCCGAAGGTATGGCCGGTGTTGGACTTGCCCGGTACGGTCGTGTCGAATTCCTTGATGAGGAGCGTTTCGTTCGGGCTGTATCGGGCGGCCGGCCGGGTGGCCCATTCGAAGCCCACCAGTGCCTCGTCGTAGTTCAGGTTACCCCGCAGGAATCGTGGCGGGCGCGTCGAGGGGCAGACCAGCTGACCGAGCGTGGGAACAGAGCCGTTGTGCAGGTACGGCGCCTGCGCCCAGATCCCGTACAGCATGTCGGCCTTGTAGCCGGCGGTGCCCTCGGCAACGCGGCGAGGCGTGTCACGGAAGTATTCATCGAGCCGCGCCTGCCAGTCGCCCGGAGGCACACACCAGTCGGCACCAGGCTGTCCCTTGTTGTTCAAGCCGTAGATCGTGCACGCCTCGGTCACCAGCGCGGCAAGGCCGTAGCGCGAGACGCTCGTATTGACCTTCGTGCGATTGGCGTCGACGCCGAGTTTCGCTGCCGGATAAATAGTCTGGTTGTTCGGCGCGTGGCAATTGACGCAGTTGGCCTTGAAGAGCGCCTTGCCTTCACGCGCTCGCGCGAGGTCGACACTGGAAAACGGATAGGCAGGCGGCGGCAGGTTGTCGATGAATGGATTGAGCGGCTCGTGAATGCGGACGTTCACCATCCGGGGATCACCCGTGGCCGACGCACCCGACGCCAGCGTGCGCGACGACGCGCCCTGGTTGCCGTCCCAGTTGGCGTGATACCGGTCGCGAGCCCAGTTGACGCTCTTCACGTCGATGGGCGCGGGGACGGGAGGCGCCCACGCCGGGATGTTCTTGAAGATGCGATCGCCAGCCACCTTGAGATCGGTGACCGCCTCGGTCATCCCGGGCACGTCGACTGGAAGCCCGTTCGCCTTCGAGAACCCGGTGAAGATCGGGCTCTTCGGGTTGTCGTTCTGCACGAATCTCAGGAAGCTGTTGTCCGTCCTGCGCGTGTGTATTGCGACGAGGCCGGAGGCGATGCCGAACGCATCCATCTGCCCCGGGCGATCTTCGAGGACATCAGGCAGTGGTTGCTTGTAGCCGTTGTTCTTCGCGACGACGTAGTAGATGAAGTGTGTCTTCACACCGACGGCGATGAGATCCTTCACGATGCTCGGAAAGTTGTCGGCGACGGCGAGTGTCTGAATCTTCGCGCGAGCGATTTGCGCTGGTGAGGAACCGTACAGCGTCTCCGGCCGCTCGAGCGCCTTCTTCAGCATCTCGGCATAGAGCGCGCGGACGGCATTTCGGTTGGGGACGATTGCGGTCGGGTTGACCGGCGTGCTCGACGCAGGATCGAAGCCCGACTCGACCAGCGCTGCGCTGGTGAGCATCAGCAGCTTGGAGTAATACTGTGCCTCGATTTCCGTGTTCGGCATCCCGACGAGGAACTTCATCTTGCCGCCGACCGAGACACGCCCGACGTGACAGGCGGCACAGGATAAGAACACGCGGTCCATCGCGCCGGGGCTTCCGAAATCCGGCCGATCCTTCTCCCATTCCTCTTCGAGCTCCTCCG
>JAICEG010000306.1 GCA_025924295.1 Vicinamibacteria bacterium | reverse complement strand
CGATCCGGTCTCACGCTTCATTCCCGAGTTCGCGAATCTGAACAAGGTGGCAGTGCCGCGACCTGGGGCCGCGGGCGGGCAGGGAGGCGAGGGCAGGCAGGGTGGACGAGGTGGAGAGGGCGGAGCACCGGCAGCGCCGCAGTACGACGTGGTCTCCGCGAATCGCCAGGTCACGATTGCCGACATGCTGAAGCACGGTTCGGGTCTCGTGAGTGGTGGTCTTGGTGCAGCGGATGCGCAGCGCCTCGCGCCACGTACACCGACAGACACGCTCGCTACGTACATTCCGAAGCTCGCTGCCGTGCCGCTCGACTTCCAGCCCGGAGCCTTATGGCGCTACAGCGGTGGCGCCGGCTTCGATGTTCTCAGTCGTGTCGTCGAAGTGGCATCGGGCCAGACCTACGACAAGTTCCTTCAGGATCGCCTGCTGGGCCCACTCGGAATGCCGGACACTGGCTTCTTCGCGCCGGCTGGCAAAGCGGCGAGGGTTGTCACGATGTCGGAGAGGACGCCGAACGGGCTGCGCTCCGTCGAGCGCACTGATTCGACCGTGTACTTCTCCGGCGCCGGCGGGATGATGAGCACGGCAGAAGACTACCTGCAGTTCGCGCAGATGATGCTGAACGGCGGAGAGCTGAATGGCCGTCGCTACCTCAGTCCGAAGACGATGGAGTTGATGGTTTCGAACCACACCGGCGACATGGTAAACGGACAGTTCGGCCGTCCGCCGCAGGGCATGGGATTCGGCCTGAGCATGCAGGTCGTGATGGATCCCGTCGCGTCCGGCCTGAGTGTCTCGAAGGGCGCGTACGGCTGGGCGGGCGGAACCGGTGTCAGCTTCTGGGTCGAACCGGCGGAGCAGATCGTATCGATCTACTTCGTGCAGGGCGGCTCCGGTGGTCAGCTGCGCGGCGACGTGGAGAACGCGATCCGGCAGGCGATCATCAACTGAGTTGAGGCTTGCCAACACGACACACAGAGGCACCGAGGCACTGAGGAATCCTTAAGTAGGTCTCTGTGCCTCACTGCCTCTGTGTGACGTCGGGAGTGAAGTCACCAATGGGAGCCTTGATGGTGTTGCGGGTGTGGCTAAGGGCATTTGCAGTGCTTGTCTGCTTGGGAGGCTCGACTGTAAGTGCCGGGCAGGTATCCGAGAAGCCGCCGCCGCCGAAGTCCGTGCGCCTCTACGTCATCGACTGTGGACTGATCAACGTCAACCGCGCGGGGACCGAGCGATACAAAGTGACGCCGGAGGAAGTCGGTGAGACGCGCTTCTCCGTGCCGTGTTTCCTCGTCGCTCACCCGAAGGGCACGCTGATGTGGGAGCTCGGCATCCTCCCCGACGACACGGTCGAAGCACGCGCGCGAGGCGAACAGGGGAACCCGACGGCGACCTCGGCGTCGGTGACGACCGTGCCGCGCACCTTGAGAAGCTCGCTGGCCGAAGTGGGTTACCGCCCGGAGGACATCACCTACTTCGCGTTCTCGCACGCCCACGTCGACCACAACGCCAACGCCAACCTGTTCACCGGATCGACGTGGCTGGCGAGGCCGGCCGAACGTGCCTTCATGTGGGAAGAGGGCAACACGCGGTGAACCGCACGTTCTTCGACAAGATCAAGGACTCCAGGTGGGTCGGTCTCGACCAGGACGAATACGACGTCTTCGGCGACGGTACCGTGGTCCTCAAAGCGGCCCCCGGTCATTCACCGGGACATCAGGTCCTCGTGCTCAACCTCGCCAAGTCGGGACGCATCATGGTCGCCGGTGACCTGTACCACTACCCGCAGGAGCGGACCCTTCGGCGTCCTGTGCCGGACACGGAGTTCAACGTTCAGCAGGCAACGGCGTCGCGAGTAATGATCGAGGATTATCTGAAGCGGACGAATGCCGAGATCTGGATCGAGCACGACTTCGTCGCGAACGCGAAGCTGAAGAAGTCGCCGGCCTACTACGATTGAATTCAGGATCGCGCCAGGCGCGGTATCAGACGGACCGCGTTGTCGCGATCGATCGCGCGCAGATCCGCGGCGCTGAACATTTTGATCTCGGCCAGTGCTTTGACGTACTCGGCACTGGTCCCACCCGGCGGGAAGTCCGTGCCGAACAGCACCTGCGACGGTTTGACCAGTTCGAGAAGCGACGCCACCGCGCCGCGGTTCGAGGCGCCGGCGAGGTCGTAGTAGAACTTCCGGATCTCGGTGATGAATCCGCTCGGCAAGCGATCCTTGGCGTTGTTCGAGGCGCCCTCGATCCGTCCCGCGAGGAATGGCACGGAGCCGCCTGCGTGCGACCAGATGAAGCGGATATCAGGAAAGCGGACGGCGTCACCGCTGAACGCGACGCCCATGATCGCGCGCGTCGTGTCGGTGCCGTACTCGATGCTGCCGGGGGCGACACCCGGCGCATAGTCGAGATTGCGGCAACAGTTGGCTGCGGTCGGATGCACGTGAACGACGGCCCTGCGCCGGTTCAGTTCCTCCATGACCGGGCGGAACTTCGCGTTGCCGAGCCACATGTCACCGTAACTGGTGAAGAGGCCGACGCCGTCCACCTTCAATGCGTCGTACGCGTAGGCAATCTCGGCCAGCGTGGCATCGACGTCCGGCAACGGCATCGCGGCGAACAGACCAAAACGCGCCGGGTGATCCTGCACGAGCTTCGCGCCGTACTCGTTGCACGCGCGTGCGAGTTGCTTCGTCATCGGCGCGTCGCCGAACCACAGGCCTGGATTCGTGATCGAGACGAGTGACGCGGCAACGCCGCCCCGATCCATGTCCTCGATCGACTTTGCCGGTGTCCAGGTGGTGTTGGCGGGCTGGAGCAACGGACGGCCCTTCACCGCGGTCACCCACGCAGGCGGGGCAAAGTGGTGGTGGATGTCGATGCGGTGTGGCTTGGCGCCCGCTGCCGATTGCGCCAGCGCGATCAGTCTGCCTGCGCCTGTGCCGACTGCAAACCCGGTTGACGCGAGCAGGCCAACGAGGCGCCGGCGACCGGTGTCGGTCATGTCTACTCGGTAGCCCCGAGGGAACGCAGCAGATCGATTGTGCTCTTGCGGGCGGTTCGTGCGCCGGCCCGCGCTTCCAGCGCGCCGAGAGGTGTCAGTCCCTTTGCGTTCCGGGCATTGAGATCGGCACCTTGTTCGACCAGCAGCTTGACGACCGAATCGTAGCCCTGGTTCGCTGCGACGTGTAGTGCCGTGTCGCCCGCGGGATTGGTACCATTGATGTCGCTGCCAAGGTTCAGGGCAGCCGAAACGGTTTCGAGCACCTGAGTCTCGGGTTCGATTCTTCCCCCGTCGACGATGGCCAGACCCCGGCGATTCGTACCTCGTCGTTCATCCTGGGTGGGTGCGACGATGCCCATACCGGCTGCGGCCAGGAGCGGCGTCGCGCCATCGTTCATCGGCAGGCGAGTGTCAGCGCCGCCCGCGGCCAGCGCTCGCATGATGTCGGCTTCGAGGAACCTCGCTGCGAGCAGGTACGGTGTTGCGCCAATGAGCACCCTGGGCAGCTCGAAGTCCTGGCTGGTGCGCCTGACCGGCGTGCCCTTCGTGATTTGCGCGTTGGGATCGGCCTTGCGTGCGAGCAGCGTCTTGACGAGTTCCAAATCGCTGCGCAGGACCGCCGCATGCAGCGCGGTGTATCCGATGTCTGCAGCATTCGGATCGGCGCCTTTCTCCAGCAGCGCCACCGCTGCGCGAGTGTGACCGCTATGCGCTGCGATGACGAGCGCACTGGCGCCGTCTGCGAGTGTGTCGTTGACGTCCGCTCCCGCTTCGACGAGGAGCTTGACAGATTCGTCGTCTCCGGAGCGTGCCGCGAAGAGGAGCGGTGTACTGCCACCGCGGGGAACGGTGTAGTTCAGTTCCTCGCGCCCGGCACGCTGGGTGACCTCGCTCGTGACCGTCTGCGTGTAGCTTCGCGACCGGGCGCGCACGTCGGCGCCGCCCTTGAGGAGCGCGTCGACCGCCTCTGGATGTGACTGCGCGGCGGCCCACATCAACGCCGTCTGATCGTGTCCAGGTTCCTTCACATTGACGTTCGCGCCTCGGGCGATGAGTGCCCGAACGCCTGCCGCCTCCCCCGTTCGCGCGCACGTCATCAGGACGGTCTCACCGGTCACGAGCGCTGCATTCGGGTTGGCGCGCGCTTGCAGCAGGCGCTCGACCGTGGCGCCGCTGCGATTCAAACACGCGAGGTAGAGAGGTGTTGCGCCCGTGTCGTCAGCGAGATCCGGCTTGGCACCCGCGCGCAACAGGAGATCGACGATGGTGTCGTCACTGCGATGCACGGCCCAGTGAAGTGCCGTCGCGCCATCGCCCTGGCGCGCGTTGACGTCGACCTTTTGCTTGAGCAGAGAGCGCACCGCCTCGACGTTTCGGCCCTTCACGGCCTCGATCAGAGGCGAGTCCCCCGCAGCCGCGAGTGCAGTCGTTGCGACCGCGACGAGAAGAATCACCCACAACGATACACAGAACTCCTCTGTGCCTCGGTACCTCTGTGTGTCGTAGTCGAGTGCAGACACGAGCGGCCTCCGGCTAGATTCCCGCCAGCACTTGATCGTCCAGCCGCCCCGTGCTGTCGCCGATGCGATCGAGATGGACGCCGAGTTTGTCGAGCAGCGTCAGGTGCAGGTTGGCGAGCGGCGTCTCCTTCGCGTAACGGATGTGACGCCCGCCCTTGAGCTGTGCCGAGCGTCCACCCGCCAGGACGAGCGGGATGTTGCGCGGATCGTGCGCGTTGCAGTCGCCCATGCCCGTCCCGTACATCATGATCGTGTGGTCGAGCAATGAGCCGTCACCATCCGGCGTCGACTTCAGCTTCTCCAGCAGGTAGGCGAACTGCGTCACGTGGTAGTGATTGATCTTCACCACCTTGGCGATCTTCTCGACCTCCTGCTGATGGTGCGTGATCGGATGGTGCGCGTCGGGCACACCGATCTGCGGGTAGGTGACGCCGCTGAACTCACGCCCCAGCATGAAGGTGACGATGCGCGTGAGGTCGGTCTGATAGGCGAGCACCTGGAGATCGCACATCAGCTTGACGTGCTCGTCGTAGGTCGGGGGAACACCTGCCGGCTGCTCGACGACCGGGAGTTCCTTGTCGCTCTGTTCCTCGGCCTTCTGGATGCGCCGTTCGACGTCGCGAATGGCGTCCAGATATTCGATCAGCTTGTTGCGATCGCCGGCGCTGAGCGAACCCTGCAGGTGGGCGACTTCATCGCGCACTGAATCGAGGACGCTTCGGTCCTGCCGAATCCGTGCGAGGCGCGTCCGCTGGTCCGTGCTGCCGCTGTCGCCGAAGAGCCGCTCGAAGATCGTCCGCGGATTGTTTTCCGTCGGCAGCGGCGTGCTCGGACCGAGCCACGAGATCGTGTTGGTGTACGCGCACGCGAACCCGACGTCACAGGCACCGGCAGTCTCACCAGACTCGACCGACAACTCGAGCGAGGCCAGTTGCGTTGCGGCTCCCATCTCCTTGGCCGCGATCTGATCCATCGAGATCCCGGCATCCAGCCAGGTCTCGCTGGTGGGCGGCGATATATCGGTGAGGAAGCGCGTGCTCGCCTTGGCGTGTGCCCCGCCGGGCCGACCCGGCGATGGAACGCACGCCAGGTTGCTGAGCACGATCATGTCGTCCCGATACGACGCGAGCGGTGCGAGCGTCGACGTCAGCTCGTAGCCTGCGCCTTCGGCAGCAGGTGTCCACTGCTCCATGACCATGCCGTTCGGCACGTACATGACGCCGAACCTGGTGAGTGACTTTGCCGGCGTCTTCTGCAGCGCCGTGAGCGGAGGCACCATGGCATCGAGCAGCGGGAGCGCCAGCGATGCACCCAGGCCTCGCAACATCGCTCGCCGCGGAATCGCTTTTCTCGTGATGAACATGCCCCTGCTCCTATCGTGCTGCTGCCGTCGACACGGGTGCTTGATCCGGAGATGCCTGCTTGATGCTCATCGTGAACGGCGTGCTCCGGACGACCCCCATGATGAGCGATGACCAGCGGTATCCGCCTGCTGCAGACTGCTTCGTGATCTGGCGGATGGTCGGAAGGTCAGCCGGCTCGATGCTTCGTCCGAGTGAGTACCCCAGCAGCTTCTGGGTGAAGGTTCGCGCGAAGTCTTCCTGATGATTGGCCATCAGCTGCCGAAGCCCCAGCACACCCTCGAACGTCGTCCCGTCCGGCAAAGACGCCGACGCATCAATCGGCAGATCGTCGACCGTCGTCCGCCATTTCCCGAGCGCGTCGAAATTCTCGAGTGAGAAGCCCAACGGATCCATGCGCACGTGACAGACCGCGCACGCGGGGTTCTTCCGGTGCGCTTCCATCTGCTCACGAACGGAACGAGGCCGCCCCGCGCCACCTTCCGGAAGGGACGGCACATCGGGCGGCGGCGGGGGTGGCGGCGCTCCCAGGATGTTCTCGAGCAGCCATCTCCCGCGCAGGACGGGGGAGGTGCGATTGGGAT
>JAICEG010000305.1 GCA_025924295.1 Vicinamibacteria bacterium | reverse complement strand
CTCGTCTCGATGACCAGTGTGTTGCCCTCCCAGCGCCCGCGCGACTCGCCCATGTATTGCTTATGTGCCGACGCCAGCGGCGGCCGTCCGTCGGTGTAGATGACGCGTGCGTCGTGGATCATCTCGAGGTCGAAGATGACGACCCCGGGTGCCTGCCAGATCTTGAAGCCGCCGTTGTAGCGATACGGCATCATCGACGAGGGCATGCCGCGAGAGCGGCAGTTGTCCCAGTAGTCGAAGTCGAGGGCATCCTCGTACACCGGGTCCTCGCCGGGCAGCGACCACGAACTGCCCATCGCCAGCGCGCGTCGCTTGGCTTCCGGTGTGAGCTCGGGCAATAGCCCGGTCGGTGGATCGACGATGAGATTGGTCTGCCGCTGCGGTGTGGCCGGATCGGTGACGCCGGTCAGCAGCGCACGGCCGAACTCACCTTTGGCAATCAACTCACGACCGAGATCGCCGCGGCTACGCGCGGCCGCCACCCGTTCGTTGAACTCCTCCTCGCTCCACCACCGTTTGTTCATGTCGCACGGCGGGCCGCCGAACCGATGGCTGTTCGCACACCGTTCCAATGGAACATTCGCGGCCTGCATCATGTTCAGCGTGGCCTGGATGTCCGGTTCACCCCACGGCGTCTTCGGATGCACCCAGCCCTTTGGGGTCTCGATGAAGTGGTTGGCTTCGCTCGGCGGCCCAGGAATGGACTGGCCGTGGGCGGTCGTCATGAAAATCGCGATTGCCGCAATGCCGAGCATCGTCGGCGGGATCCGGTGCATGAGTGCTCCTGGGCCAGCCAAACATCACGGCTGCCGTTAGACTCTAACGTAACCTGCTCGACCCTGTGGTCCAAGCAGGCAACAAGGAGGAGTGTCGTGATTCTGCTCGGCTCGTACGACAGCAACGTGACGCAGGCGGACCGTGACGCCTATCTGCGTCAGGCGGCAGCGATCTCCGGTGGTCAGGCCGATCGTGCCGCGGAGGGGAGTGACAGGCTGTCGCTTGCTCCTCACACGCCGGGGCCGCAACAGACGATGACGGTGGCGGAGATGCAGCAGGCGCTGAAGACGATTGGCTTCTTTCCGGGTGGGAAGATCGACGGCATCTGTGGCTATCGCACGCGCGCGGCGATGCGGTTGTTCCAGGAGTACGTGCGCTCGGTGGAGAAGTTGCCGTCGGTGCCGGATGGTCGCTTCGGCCCGCAGACACAGCAGCATCTGCAGCGTTGGATCAGTGGCGCCCCGTTCGAATGGGCCGCTTCGATCGAGCGTTGGCGAGCGGGTACGCCGGGCGCGACCGAATACGGCGATTGGCTGGCGCTCCTGTCGCTCGCGAAAGAGAAATACCTTGCCAGCCCCACCGAGATGCTGCGACTGGTCAACGCGTTCTCTCGCCAGACGGATACCCGCAAGGTCGCCGACTGGGGAGCAGAGCCCAATGTCGTCCATCTCATCGGGATCCGCCGCAGCGAGAAGACCAACAAGTTCGATGACCTGTTCGTCCTCTTGATCAAAGGACTCGTCTTCAAGTTCCAGGGGTCGACCGATCCGGGCGCCACGAGCCATCCGCTCGGTGCTCCCTTCCTCGTCCAGGGCCAGCACGACTACCGCTTCGGCTGGCACAAGAGCCAGCATCTCGCGGTTCGACCTTCTGAAAAGGGTGTGCTCGTGGTGAGGTCGAAGGGCGATTTCCGGCTTGACGATGCGGATGTGAGCAAGGGGCTCGAAGCGAACTCGACGATTCACATCCATTGGGGCGGCAAGGGGCTACGGTTCGACGTCAACAACTGGTCGGAAGGCTGCCAGGTGATCAATGGCGCCGCATATCTGAATCCGAAGAACGAGCGGATCGACTGTTCGTCGTTCGTTGCCACCAACAACACCGAGGTGGCAAACGATCCATCGAAGACGCGAGGTGCGTACAACCTGCTGGCCGATCTGGTGCTTGGCCTTGGCAGCGATCTGCCGGGCAATACGATCCGCTACACATTGCTGATGGAACAGGATCTGGCGCTGACCCAGTCACCATTGATTGCCGATGCGCGTGCGAAGGCAGGCGTGCTCCTGGGTTGATCGCCACCTCCTTTTACTGAATGACCTGAGCGCTGCGATCGAACTGCGTCACGGTCGCGCTGATTCGATAGTTCTCCGCCAGATCCCAGTTGCGGAAGATGCGGCCGTCTGCCGAGTTCTCGAACTGCATGAACGGTTTGAACAAGCGATCGAGCGTGGTGTCGCCGGCGGGGCAGTTTGCGACGCCGGCGAACTCGTGCAGCGTTGCCGGTGTGCCGTTGGTCAGCGTGGCGTTACCTGCCGGCCGCAGGGCGCCGGTCGTGACAAAGCGTCCGGAGTTCTCGGGCGCGAGATTGCCGCTGGCCGCCTGGGCACTCCAGAAGCCGATGCCGGTGGTATTGGCAAGTGCGCCGTTTCTGCTGACGGTCGTGACCCGCAACAGCACGCAGCCGTTCGTGTTCTGATCGCGTGCCATCACGACCCGGTGAAACGCAGGGAGGCTCGTCGACTGTGTCAGTTGATCGGTGCAATCCACCGAGGTGTCGTCAATCGGCGTGCACTGCGCGACGTTGAGCGTGAGCGGTGACGTCGCCGCTTTCACCACGGTCACATCGTCGCGATCCTGATCGACGACGGGACGGGCCGGCGTCTCGGTGATGCGACCGTAGACGGCGACGTAGTACGCCGTTGGAAACGCGTTCGGACGGGCGCCGCCGCCGTATTGGCGCAGCGGCTCGGTATTGCCGTAGGTCGGCACGAACACCTTGCCATTGGCGACCAGCGGTGGATTGAACTTCGCAAACAGCCCGACGCGGTCGCGCTGAGCGAATAGTTCGCTGGTCCACAAGGTGCGCGACACGTCCTGGGCATCGAGCGCGAGGAGAATGGCGAGCACGCCTCGCTGCTGGTTCGCGTCGCCATTCAGCGGCACCAGCGCCCATAAGATTCCGGTGCCCGCCCTGTTGCCGTTGGCCGACAACGCGAGCATACCGCCAGGCATTCCGTTGGGCGGACGGAATGCGCTTCGTCGTGGGTTGGCGACGTTCTGCAGCCGACCCTGGCTGAAGGGGTACGCCTTCAGCTGGCTGTTCTCGCCCCACGCGTAGATCCGCCCGGTGTCCGGCCCCTGCCAGAACACGGGCGAGCCGTGAATGTTGCCGTAGTGGTTCTGGCCGTTGTGGAAGGTGGTGTCGAACGCCTTGACCTGCTGCACGATGTTTGTGTTCTGACAGTCGGCGCCGGCTGCGCCGGTGTGCTTGCCCATGTTGGTTCGCGACAGCACGTAGAGCACGCCTTGTTTGCCGCCGCTGATGATCCGTGAGGGAGTGCCAGGCAGGAGCACTGGGCCGCCCGATCCCAGATCGAGATCGAGCTGGTTGAGGAACTGGAAGTTGCACGGCGTGAAGTAGTCCTTCACGACCATCTGGTCGCCTTCGAGCGCGAGCCTCACGAAGCTGTTGCCGTAGTTGCTGTTCGCCGCGTTGAAGCTGCCGTTGCCGGTCATCAGGTACACGTTGCCTGCCGCATCCGCCGCCGGTCCCTGGCCCGATTGCCAGATACCGCCATCGCCACCCGTCGGAGTCGAGCTCCAGAACGCGCGTTGCTCCAATGTCTTGGCGTCGATGGCGAAGAGCGCTCCACGGTTGCCGTCGCCACCGAAGCCGGCGTAGATCACGCCATTCGACAGCAGCAGGGCAGCGCGCTGTTTGTGCAGGCAGGGATTGAACGCGCTCTGGTTGCGGCACGGTTTCGAGGGATCGTTCGACGCGACGCCAATCAGCTTCGCCGGCATTCGATGCGCGCCGCTCTGCATGTTCAGCGCGTGCACCATGTAGCGGAGACCGGGCGCATCGCCGTGCCAGGCAACCACGTACAACGTGCTCTTGTCCGCAGAGACGACCGGCGTCCCGAGAATGCCCCACTCGGGATCGTTCGTGCTCCACATGTCGATGTCCTTGCCGCCCGGGCGAGGCGGACCGAGCCACGTGGCCCAGAGCGGCACGGTGCGACCCTCGGGTCCCGGCTTCTCGTTGTCGGCGTCATACACGTACACCGTGTTGTGCATCGTGGCGACGATGACGGCGTTGAACGTGCCCTGTACGAGAGGCGCCTTCGGATTGCTGGACGTGTCGACCTTGAGTCCAGACACGTAAAGCGGCTGCGCCACGATCTGCCCGTCGGCGTAGAGCGTCCACAGCTTTCCGAAGCTGCCCGGGTTGACGTTGCTCGTCGTGAGCCTGGTCTCGTCGAGCACGGCGCCGGTGCGCGCGTTGTTGTAGTGCTGGGTCAACGCATCGGCGGCGATCAATTGCTGCACGCCGAGCAAGACGAGCGCTGCCGCACACGCGGTGAGAATTGCAGTGGGCGAGGAGAAGGCGCGATGAATCACGGGAGCACTCCTGACCCGTTCACGAACTCTCCGCGAATGATCGCGTTGTCGTGACGAGCGACGATGAAGAGCGCAGGATGCGAGCCCTGACCGAGCTCGCGCGCCGTCTTCAGACCGCGGCATTCGTAGTGATTGCAAATCGCGGCGCGCATCGTCCGGGGGAGGTTGCAGCCGCGTTCGGTGTGAAAGACGCACGAATTCGCGAAATGGAGATCGGGCACGTAGTGCAGGTACGCCGAGCTGATCTGATTGGCGGTCAGGTCTGGATGCTGTGCCGCGAAGGCCGAGATCGTGTCCTCATCGAGGAAGGCAGCGTGATTGCCGCCGTGGTAGCAGCATGCCCCCTGACACGACGAACAGACCGCAGGCACCGTGCCAGGGGCATCGTCTGGACGAACGGGCGCCGCGGGCTGGCCGGCGCACGCCGCGGTGAGCGTGACAAGGTGATTGGCGAGGGCACGCAGCCGGTCCGGCTCGACCGGAACGAGCTCGCCGACGCGGTGAGGGATGACGACGATCGCGTAGCGTTCCGGCTCGGCCGTCTCGATCTGTCGGGCTGAGTCGTTGCGAAAGGCTTCCAGCTGATTCTGCAGGTGCCGTTCGCGGCAGGGCGGCCGCGAGCAGCAGTCACCCGAGTAGTGCTCGAGTGTCGAGAGCACCCGGGAGCAGTATCGGCAGCGCGTCTGGCCGGGCGACCTGCGATTGACGCCAGGGCGACCTGCGCGATGAGCGGTAGGCACTGGCACCTTCCTCCTGCTCAACCAGCAACAGCATCAATGATGCGGCACTCGCCAAGCCGGCTGCAATCGTCGCGAGCGGATGGAAGATCGCGACACGGCTGTAAGATCTACCGCACGAAGCCATGCCACGTGGTCACACGTTCAAAGCAGTGGAAGCGATCGGCCGCACTTTGCCAGACGTAGAGGTGACGACGACGTGGGGCCAGCCCACTTTGAAGGTGCGCGGGAAGATGTTCGCCTGCATCGCGTCCCACAAGTCCGCGGAGCCCAACTCGCTGGTCGTGATGATGGACTTCGCCGATCGAGATGCCCTGCTGGAGGATGACCCCGACATCTACTACGTGAAGGAACACTACGTGCCGTATCCGTGCATCGTAGTGCGACTGTCGCGCGTTCGAGCGGATGCACTGCGCGATCTGATCGTCGGCGCCCATCGCTACGTCAGCGATAAGGCCTCAGCAAGGAAAAGAAAACGAACCGGCAGCCAACATTAGGCCTCTGATTAGACAACGAGAAACTTCGATCAAGACGAGATCGCCCGCGACACTACGGCTGGGGAATGCTGAGGTCTTTACAGATCTTCTTGCAGAGGTCGTCGTTGACTTCGCTGTGTCGCGGGACGCTAGCGGATGACCGGTCCCTTCCCGGTCGCTTGCTGGGCCAACTCTCGGTTGGCGTCCAAGATCGTTGTGACGGCTTCCTGGAGGTTCGCGCGCGCTTCTTCCAACGTCGCGCCCTGTGTGTTCGCGCCCGGCAATTCCTCGACGAAGCCGATGTAGCCTTCGGGTACTTGGCGAAAGACGGCCGTGAATTGAAGGTCCATGACGCTATGATACGCCGCGGCGGAACACGAGGCCTAGCAGGCGATGGACCCGACGCTGGGCACGTCGCTCGCGCGCCGTGCAGCGCAGGTCATCGCCAATTCGTCAGCCAGACACGGGTGCCGATGGATCCCGATCAGACAGAAATCGAATGGACGTATCGACCGAATGACCTCTTTGAGGCGCCGCAGGAGCGACGAAACATGAATCACAGGTTCGCGGTAGCTACCACCGTGGTGTTGCTGCTTGTTGTCGGGTCGGTGAGCGCAGAAGCAGCAGTGCCCTGCGAGAGCCTGATTCGGCTGGCGCTCCCAGACGGCACCGTAACCACAGCCGAGAGTGTTGCCGCAGGCGGCTTCGTGCCGCCTGTCACACCGGGTCGCACGATCACCGCGGGGGCGCGGGATGCGCTCGCGAAGCTGCCAGCTTTCTGCCGTGTTGCGATCACATCGAAGCCGTCGGCCGACTCTGACATCAAGATCGAAGTGTGGCTGCCAGTTGTGGCTTGGAATGGAAAGCTTCAGGCT
>JAICEG010000304.1 GCA_025924295.1 Vicinamibacteria bacterium | reverse complement strand
CGTGCTGCGCCGACCAACGCCACTGTTCTTCTACTGGGTGAGAGCGGTGTCGGAAAGGAGCTCGTCGCGCGGACGATCCACCGCAACAGCCCGCGTGCCAGCCAGCGCTTCGTGCAGGTGAACTGCGCGGCGATTCCCGAAGAGCTCATCGAGTCGGAGCTCTTCGGACACGAAAAGGGATCGTTCACTGGTGCCACCGAGAAACAGGTGGGGAAATTCGAGCAGGCCGATCGCGGCACGATCTTCCTCGACGAAGTTGGCGACATGAGCCAGAAGACGCAGGCGAAGGTGCTGCGCGTCCTGCAGGAGCAGGAAGTCGAGCGCCTCGGATCGGCGAGGACGATCAAGGTCGATGTCCGTGTCATCGCGGCGACCAACAAGAACCTCGAGGAAGCGATCGAGCGCGGCGAGTTCCGCGAAGATCTGTTCTTCCGGCTCAACGTCATCCCGATCGTCGTACCGCCGCTGCGTGAACGGCGTGAAGACATTCCACGCCTGGTCCAGCACTTCGCGAAGCGCACAGCGGACGAGCACAATCTGAAGCCGAAACGATTCGATCCCTCGGCCATGGATGCACTGCAGCGGTACCGCTGGCGCGGCAATATCCGCGAACTGCGCAACACGGTCGAACGACTGCTGATCATGACTCCCACGGAGGTCGTGCGTGTCGACGATCTGCCGTCGGAGATTCGTAGTGGTGAGTCGCAGCGCGTGGCCGTGCCGGAGTCGGATGGTGGCCCGGTGAAGAACGGCGAGGCGCCCGCAGGCGGGCCCGGCACGCTGCGCGAGTTCAAGGACGCCGCCGAGCGCGCCTACCTGGTGCAGAAGCTGCGCGAGAACAACTGGAACATCTCCCGCACCGCGGAGCTCATCGACACGCCGCGCAGCAACCTGTACAAGAAGCTCGAACAGTACGGCATCAAACAGGAAGTGGACGGGTAGCCGTTCAGGGTTTCGCGTTCACGGTTCATAGTTCCATGTTCCCCGTACGAGATAATGGGATCGTCGCAGTCAGCCAGACGATCGCTGCTTCCGGTAACCGCGGTTCCCGCGTAGTGCCGGGAGGAGAGGAAAGTCCGAACTCCGAAGGGCAGTGCGCCGGGTAACGCCCGGGCAGGGCAACCTGACGGAACAGTGGCACAGAAAAGATACCGCCCTTCGACTTGCCCCTCCGGGGTGAGTCGAGAGGTAAGGGTGAAATGGTGCGGTAAGAGCGCACCGCGCCGGCGGTAACGTCGGTGGCAGGCAAAACCCCGCACGGAGCAAGACCAAATAGGGTGGCGTTACAGGACGGCCCGTCCGAGGCCACCGGGTAGGTCGCCGGAGTCAGTGAGTAATCACTGGCCTAGAGGAATGATCGTTGCCCTGAGCGAGGCGCGAAAGCGCCGAGTCGAAGGGGACAGAATTCGGCTTACCGGCTGACTGCGACGCTTACAATGGGCGCAATGATCAACAGGGCACTGGTCATCGTATTGGGCCTCATCGCTCTCGTGACGATCACCGTCGCCCAGGGGCGGCAGGGACGAGGACAACGCGAGCCGGAATCTCCCGCCCCGACCATCCGCGAGTACAAGCCGCAATCGACGCTCGTCGTGCCCGCGCATCCGGTCCCGCGCGCGAAATTTCCCGCCATCGACATGCACGGCCATCCGCCGCCGCTGACCTCGCCCGACGCCGTTCAGAGTGTGGTCCGCGCGATGGATTCGCTGAACCTCCGCATCATGGTCGTGACCGGGAATCCGGGACGCATCCCGCGCGATCAGATGCTGCAGGATCTGCAGGTCCTGCGGGGGTCGCCGCACAAGGATCGCTTGGCGGTGTTCGCCAATATCGACTTCAGGAACGTCGGGCCGGGCTTCGGTCAAAAGGCGGCAGCGCAGCTGGAGGAAGACATCAAGGCCGGAGCGGTCGGCCTCGGCGAGATCATGAAGGACTTCGGGCTGACGGCGCGCAAGGCCGACGGCAGCAGGCTTGCCCTCGACGATCCGGAACTCGATCCGATCTGGTCGACGGCAGCCAGGCTCAACATTCCGGTCATGCTGCATGTGGGCGATCCGGCACCGTTCTGGAAACCGTTCGACTACTCGAACGAGCGCTGGCTCGAGATGGCGCTCTTTCCAAACCGCCGTTGCCCTCCCGAGCGATGCCCACCGTTCGAACAGCTGATCGCGGAGCGGGATCGGTTGTTCAAGAAGCACGCGAAGACCAGGTTCGTCGCTGCGCACTTCGGTTGGCAGGCCAACGATCTGGGGCGCCTCGCTCGCCTGTTCGATGAGATGCCGAACGTGTACGTGGAAACCGGGGCGGTGCTCTACGAGCTCGGTCGGCAGCCGCGGGCCGCGCACGCGTTCATGGTGAAGTACCAGGACCGCGTGATGTTCGGCAAGGACAGCTTCGCGCCCGACGAGTATCCCTACTTCTGGCGCACATTCGAAACCGCCGACGAGTACTTCGACTACTACCGCGATTACCACGCTTTCTGGAAGTTGTACGGAATTGCGCTGCCGGACGATGTGCTCAAGAAGCTATACTTTGAGAACGCCTTGAAGATCATTCCAGGCCTGTCGAGGGCAGGCTTCCCGCAGTAACGTCACTCTATGGCCAACTATCTCGTGACCGGAGGAGCCGGGTTCATCGGTTCCCACTTGTGTGAAGAACTCGTGCGGCGCGGGCAGCGCGTGCGCGTGGTCGACAGCCTGCTCACAGGCAAGCGCGAGAACCTGGCTCATCTGCCTGAGGTGGAGTTCCGGCACGGCGATCTAGCGGACATGGACGTTGCCGTCCGTGCCGTCAAGGACATGGAGTATGTGCTCCATCAGGCGGCGATACCGTCCGTGCCGCGATCGGTGGAGGACCCGGTCACCTCGAATCGTGCCAATGTCGACGCGTCATTGAATGTGCTCGTTGCGGCGCGCGACGCCGGTATTCGTCGTGTGGTCTACGCCGGTTCCTCGTCGGCGTACGGCAATGCGCCGACATTGCCCAAGGTCGAGACGATGGAGCCCGCACCGCTGTCACCGTATGCGTTGCAGAAGCTCGTCGCGGAACAGTACTGCCAGATGTTCACGCGCCTGTACGGCCTGGAGACCGTGACGATCCGATACTTCAACGTCTTCGGCCCCCGGCAGGATCCATCCTCGCCCTACTCCGGTGTGATCTCGCTCTTCATCAGCGCCCTCTGTGATGGGCGCCGTCCCACGATCTACGGCGATGGCGAACAGACCCGTGACTTCACCTACGTGGCCAACGTCGTCGATGGCGTGCTGCGTGCGTGCAGTGCCCCCGAGGCAAGCGGGGAAGTGATCAACGTTGCGACCAGGGGCCGCGTCTCCCTCAATCAGCTCTTTGCGACGGTCAAGCGCGAAGTGGCCAGCACGCTCGAGCCGATCTATGCCGATGGCCGCGCAGGCGACGTTCGTGACTCGCAGGCCGATATCTCGAAGGCTCAACGTCTGCTCGGGTACACACCGCTCGTCACCTTTGAAGAAGGACTGAAACGAACGGTGGCGTGGTATCGCGAGTCGATGGTCGCCGGCCGGAAGGCCTAGACACTGCCGGCCCGGAGGACGGAAACGAGCATTGCCTGATATGGCAGTAACCCGCTCGTTCCCGTGAACCCTTCTCCTGTCCTCCACGTAATATGTAGAACCGAAGCGGCGGTTCCATCGTCTCATCTCACACCGAACCCTCAACCGGGCAACTCTCACGGAGGTAAGGCATGCGGTCGAAGCTTTTCGTCATAGTGGCACTGGTTCTGTGTGCGTTCGCCCGAGAGGCCGGGGCGCAACAGCAGTTTCAGCTGTTTGCCAGCGTCGCGGACGCGACGGGGAAGTCGGTGGCGACGCTGGAGCCGGCGGATCTTCGAGTGATGGAAAACGGCGTGGAAGCGAAGATCGTCAAGGTCGAACCGGTGAATTGGCCGGTTAAGGTTCAGCTTCTCCTCGACAACGGCATCGGCCTCGGCGGAGGCAACATTCAGATCCTGAAGGACGGGGTCACAGGACTGATCAACTCGCTTCCTGACAATCTCGAGGTCACCATCGTGACGACTGCCCCGCAGCCGCGTACTGTGGTCCGCCCGACGACTGACAAGGCGATGATGCTCGCAGGCCTGGGACTGCTGGCCCCTGACTCGGGCGCCGGGCGCTTCGTCGAGTCGCTGAATGAAGCGACGCAGCGCATCGAGAAGGACAAGTCGGATCAGTTCCCGGTCATCATTTCGGTGGCGACGAGCTCCGGAGATGCGAACGTCATGGAGCGCGATGTGAAAAACATCTTCGCGCGGATCCAGAAGAAGCCAACGACCGTGCACGTCGTGCTGCTGAATTCGACGACCGGGTCGGCCAGCGGAGGCGCGAACCAGACGCAGGTCGGTATGGCGGTGACGGAGGCGACTCGCGGACGCTTCGAGAACATCGCCGCGCCAACGCGGCTGGCGACGCTGCTTCCAGAAATCGGCAAACAGGTGGCGGGAAGCGTCGACAAGATGAGCAATCAGTTCCGGCTCACGGTTGAACGTCCGGCGGGTGCCAAGGGCGACATTGGGCAGGTCGGTGCCGGTGCCCGCGGGGGACTGGTGCTCCGGGGCCTGTCGATGGACGGGCGGCTTCCGCAGTAGATGATGCGGCTCTTGACAGCCGCCTGATTACATATACACTGTATGACTAATGGCTCTCCCTGAGTCCATTGGTCAATTCGAGCACGTCGTCCTGGCAGCGGTCCTTGCCCTGGACGAGGCGGCGTATGGCGTGACGATTCACGCCAAGGTCGAAGAGTTCATCGCGCCGAGGACGGTCTCCCTCGGCGCGGTCTACGCCACGCTCGATCGTCTCGAAGACAAGGGACTGGTCCGGTCCTGGCTCTCGGATCCCACTCCTGAGCGCGGCGGCCGATCGAAGCGGCACTATCGCCTCGAGCCTCATGGCGAGCGAGCGCTTCGGGACACGACGCTGGCAGCCAAACGCATCTGCGACAACCTCGAACGCATCTGGGGAGAAGACGTATGGACCGCAGGCCCACGGTGGAAACCCGTCCGCCAGTCCTGATCGAGGCGATCGTCCGCCTGTCGATTCCGGCATGTCGCCGTGAGCACGTCATCGGCGATCTGTGGGAACGATATCGAACTCCCGGTTCGTTCCTCCTCGACGCGATACGGACCGTGCCGTTCATTGTCGTGAGCCAGGTCCGCCGGACATCGATGATTGGCTCGGTGCTGATACACACCTTCGCACTGGTCGTGGGATTCGCGGCGGGAGCAGGAAACTTCAATTCGGCAATAGCCCCGGTGACGGCTGCTGTAGTGGGATTCGTGCTGCGGGATGCGTACAAGTCAACGGTGTCATTGACGGCGCGACAGGTCCTTCGAGATCACGTGGTCGTCGCTGGATTCGTTGCCGCCTCGCAGATTGTTGTCGCGCTGGTGTCGCCGGATCTGCTGTTGTCGTTTCGGGCCCTGGTGGGCGGGACGGTTTCGTTCGGCCTGACCTTCTTCCTTCGACTGCAGAATCCTGGCATCGGATCGCCACAGCCGCGCCAGGCGTTCGCCCAGGCCCCCGCGTCCTTGGATGCGCTCGTCACTGAGGTTCGCATGCACGAGCGCCTGGGTCAGCGAGCTATCCGCATCGAGATGGGTGCAGGAATCGTGGTCGCGGCGTTCTTCCTGATTCCGTCCGCCAACGCAACGAACTGGGCGGTGCGGGTCGGTTGGATCCTCGCATCGGCGTACGGCTTGTACGTGGCGGCCGTGGTTTCCCGCCACCGGCCCCGGCGAATGCCTGACGGACTTGGGTTCACTGCCTCGCTCGAGTTCTATCGTGCGACTCTCGAACGGCAACACCGCACGATCCGGACGATGTGGTTGTGGTACCTGATGCCGTTTACTCCGGCTATTGCCTTCATCATGTTCGGAGGGATGCTCGTCGCAACAGAGCGTGGCAGGCCACTCTGGCCGGGCGTGGTGTTCGTCGCCGTGATGGCAGGTATTGGACTCCTGGTTCACAGAGGAAGCCAGGACATGGCGCGAAAGCTACGCCTGCGCATCGACACACTGGCATCGGCGCAGGAGCAAGCGCAATGACGACGACTCACCGGGCGCTGGCGACCGCCCTGATGATGACGATCTGCAGCACCCCTGCGATCGCTCAGTCATCCAACGCCAGCCGGGTCCTGTCGGATGCTGAGATTACCAAGATCATCGCCGAGCGCGTCGATACCCATCGTCAGAGCGTCGGCATCGTCGTTGGCGTAATCGAGCCGACTGGCCGGCGGGTCGTCGCGTACGGCAAGGCAGCGAAAAGTGACAACTCACCAGCAGTCGATGGCGACACGGTCTTCGAGATAGGTTCGATGAGCAAGGTGTTCACATCGCTGCTGCTGGCGGCTGCCGTCCAGCGCGGCGAAGTCGCCCTCGCCGATCCGATCAGCGAATACCTTCCGCCCAGCGTGAAGGTACCGGAGCGAGGTCGCGCGATCACGCTGCCGGATCTCGCAAACCACACCAGAGGGCCACGCGCGCGAATT
>JAICEG010000303.1 GCA_025924295.1 Vicinamibacteria bacterium | reverse complement strand
GAGACGGCGGACGGCCTGGCTGACGGCGGGCTGGGTACGGTGCAGCTTCATCGCCGCCTTGGAAAAGCTGCGTTCGGCCGCGACCTTCAAAAATACACGCAATTCGCTGAGTTCCACGGGATCTCCGGAGGCCCCTGGGCGACCCTCTTACATAACGGATCATAATCCAAAGAGAATAATTATCAGTGTGACATTATCAGGACCGGTCGCGTTTACTGGCTACGAGGGGAGAAGTCCCAATGGCAGATAACCACGTCCGCGTATTCGACACCACGCTCCGCGACGGCGAGCAGGCGCCCGGATTTTCCCTCCGGCCGGCTGAGAAGCTGCAGCTAGCGCGTCAGATCGATGCACTTGGCGTGGACATCATCGAGGCAGGGTTCCCGATCGCCTCGCCGGCCGACGCGGAAGCCGTTCGCCAGATTGCGACGGAGATTCGTCGCCCGGTGATCGCGTGCCTGGCGCGCTGCCATCGGGCCGACCTCGAGAAAGCGGCGTGGGCCATCAAGCCGGCCGCGCGGGGACGGATTCACACGTTCATTGCCACCTCGGATCTGCATCTCAAGGTGAAGCTCCGTATGTCGCGCGAGCAGTGCCTCGAGGCGGCAGTCGAGTCCGTACGTTACGCGCGCCAGCAGACCGACGATGTGCAGTTCTCGGCCGAAGACGCGACACGAAGCGACATCGATTTCCTGTGCAAGGTCGTCGAGTCGGTGATTGCCGTCGGCGCGACGACGATCAACCTGCCTGACACAGTCGGATACACCACGCCGGACGAGACCCGCGATTTCTTCGATCGGATTCGCGCCCGCGTACCGAACTCCGACAAGGTGATCTTCAGCACGCACTGCCACGACGACCTCGGTCTCGCCGTCGCGAATTCGCTTGCGGCCATCCAGGGCGGTGCGCGCCAGGTGGAGTGCACGGTCAACGGCATCGGCGAGCGCGCCGGTAACGCTGCGCTCGAAGAGATCGTCATGACGCTGCGCATCCGATCCGATCGGATGCCGTTCACGACCTCGGTGATGACGAAGGAGATCTACCCCGCGAGCGAGATGCTCACGAAGCTCACGGGGCAGGGCGTGCAGGTGAACAAGGCGGTCGTGGGCCGCAACGCGTTTGCCCACGAGGCTGGAATCCACCAGGACGGCATGCTCAAGGATCGCCGCACCTACGAGATCATGCGAGCCGAGGACGTTGGTGCGCCGTGGAACCCGCTGGTTCTCGGCAAGCATTCAGGTCGCCACGCCGTGCAGCGCCGCTGCGCCGATCTCGGGTTCCAGCTCGATGGCGACGAGCTCGTCGAGGTCTATCGCGGCCTGATGTCGATTGCCGACGATCGCAAGGTGCTGACCGATCAGGACATTCGAAACGTCATCGCGCGTGCGCGGGCCGTCCAGCCGGCTCCACACGACGCGGTGGATCCGTTCGACACGCCGTCCGCCGCGCAGCCCGCAATCCACGAATCAGGGTACGGGCACGGGGTCTAATTCGGACTTGCGGCCGCCACGTACTGGCCTTCCCACTTGCGGCTGAGGATGCCGGCTTCGACCAGTTCTTCGAAGACGCGCCGGCAGACATCCTTCGGAAGGGCAAACAGGCGGGCGGCCTGATCGGCCGTCAGTGACATTCCCGGGAAGTCCAGGTACTCCGAGTGAAAGCGGCGGCGCAGAAGGATCCGGCCGGCAGTGTCTCGCCGTTCCCTGCCGGTCCATGCTGTGCCCTGAGCCGACATCTCGTCACCGACGCTGCAAGTTTCCCGGGTCGAGTTACCAGACCGTTGTGCGGCCTCGAATGCGAATTCTGTACTCGTTGCGACAACCGCACAACGGTGCGCCGCGCAGAGCGGGGCAAGCAGTAACTAGTTCCTGGTCAGCCGCACGACGGGAATCTTGAGATCGACGCGGCGTCCGTCGCGAATCACCGTGACGGAGGCGGTGCTGCCAATCGCGGCATCAGACACCAGCCGAGACAAGTGCCCGGGATCTTCAACCGTCGTCCCGTTGAACGACACGACGACGTCGCCGGGACGCATGCCGTTCGTGTACGCGGGCGAGTTCCGATACATGCGGTACGCGAGCGCGCCGCGCGTATCGGGAGTCCCCAGTTCCTCGGCCATGCGCGTGGAGAGCGGTGCGTACTGATCGGGACCGATCGTTCCGCGGCGCACTTCCTGGTACTGCTGCAGGTCATTGACGACGCGCCGGGCGAGGTTGCTCGAGACGGCGAAGCCGATGCCCTGGTAGCCGCCGCTCTGGCTGAAGATCACGGTGTTGATGCCGATCAGCTCGCCGCGCGCGTTGACCAGCGCGCCGCCGGAGTTGCCTGGGTTGATCGCGGCGTCGGTTTGAATGAAGTCTTCGTAGCTCGAGACGCCGAGGTTCGTCCTGCCCACCGCCGACACAATGCCCAGCGTGACGGTCTGGCTCAGTTGGTAGGGGTTGCCGACCGCGAGCACCCATTCGGCAACTTTCAGTTTCGACGAGTCGCCCCACGGAATCGTCGGAAGGTTGTTCGCGCGAATCTTCAGGACGGCGAGATCGGTCGCCGGGTCGACGCCAATGACATCGGCCCGCATCTCGCGCTTGTCGGCGAGCGCAACGGTGACGTCGAGCTGCTCGATGGTGACGCGACGCGCCTCGCCGGTCACGACGTGGTTGTTCGTCAGGATGTAACCGTCGTTGCTGACGATGACGCCGGAACCGAGACTGTTCTCGACACCGCGGCGTGGACCAAAGAACGCATCGGGATCGCCGAAGAGCGAGCCAAAGAACGGATCGACCGGCACCTGCCGGCGGACGACCTGCTGCGAGGAGATGTTGACAACGGCAGGGATGATGCGCTCGGCGATGCGGCTGAAATCGGTGAGCGTGGCAGCCGGAGACGAGACGGGCACTGGCGACGTCACCGGCGGCCGACTCTGCGCGGGAGCCTGACCCTGAGTCTGAGCGCCGGCTTCGGTCACCTCGCGGAACCGGTTCGCAACCAGCAGGCCGGTCACAAAGCTGACGAGCAGGAGGACGATGGAGAGGAATCGTCGAGTCATCGGCGATCAGCTGATGTGAATCCGGCGGGCCGACCCATCGTTCGCCTTGGGGCATGTCACGGTGAGCACCCCGTCGCGCAGGTCCGCCGTGATCCGTTCAGGATCGATCGGTACCGGCAGCTGAAACGTGCGGCTGAAGTTGCCGTGCCCGCGCTCGATGCGGTGAAACTGTTCGCAGGCTGACTCGCGTTCGCGACGGACTCCGGAAATCGTCAGCCTGCCCTCATGGTGCTGCAGCTGTACGTCATCCTGGGTGAGCCCGGGGAGCTCCACCATCACCACGAAGCGGTCGTGGGTCTCGAACACGTCCACGGGGGGCGTCCATCCGGACGGGCCCGTCGCCAGCCGGTTCAACCGTTGCGAGGTGGCGAGCAAGTCCTGGAGCGGATCCCAGCGTACGAAAGCCACGTAGGGATCGTACCACCGTCAACTGCCAACTCCCAAGATCCAGCAGGCAAGCCCGCGGCTCGCTGCCTGCGGGCAGTCTGCCCCGGGCGCGTGGGCCCGGCTTCGGAAACAGGCTGTGCTACGATCGAAAGGTTCTACAAACGGTGCTTATGGCTTCTATACAAGCGACACGATTGAAGAAGGGCATGCTGGTCAAGATGGAGCAGGACCTGTTCCGGGTTCTCGAACTCCAGCACGTCACCCCGGGGAACCTGCGTGGGTTCGTTCGCATCAAGCTGCGGAACATCCGCAACGGCTCGCTGTCGGACCAGAAGCTGCGGTCGGAAGACTCGGTCGAGCGCGCCACGCTGGATGAGCGCCAGATGCAGTACCTGTATCAGGACGGCGCCGACTACTACTTCATGGACACGGACACCTTCGACCAGATTCATATCTCGAGCGAGGCATTGGGCGATTCGGTGAACTACCTGAAACCCGAGATGACGATCTCGGTGGAGTTCTACGGAACTGAGCCGGTCGGTATCGAGCTGCCGCAGACAGTGGACCTGAAAGTGACGGACACGGTTCCGGGGATCAAAGGCGCGACGGCCAGTGCACAGGTCAAGCCCGCCACGCTCGAGACCGGACTCGTCGTGCAGGTTCCACCGTTCGTGAACGAGGGTGATCTGATTCGCGTGAGCACCGATACCGGGGAATATTTGTCGCGAGCCTGAATCGCGAACGTCCACCAATCTTTGATTTAGAGATGGTTGATTGTTGATTGGTTGTTGATTGTTGAGTTGGGACTGATGATTTATTGTTGATTGGGGTCTCGGATCGGCAATCAGGAATCGGTCATCAACAAGCAATCGCCAATCAAAGATCGCGTAATCACCAATGGATGTGGTGCGTCAGCCCAACCAGGGCTGGATTGAAGTCATCGTCGGCAGCATGTTCAGCGGCAAGAGCGAGGAGCTCATTCGCCGGCTGCGCCGCGCCAGAATCGCGCGACAGCGAGTCCAGGTGTTCAAGCCGCGCATCGACACGCGCTACTCGACCGGTGACATCGTGTCGCACGGCGAAATGCGAATGGAGTCGACGGTCGTCGATGACTCCCGGCAGCTCCTCGATCAGATACAGCCGGACACCGAGGTCGTTGGCATCGACGAAGGGCAGTTCTTCGATGCGGCGCTGCCGACAGTCTGCACGACGCTGGCCGATCGCGGTATCCGAGTGATCGTCGCGGGGCTGGACCAGGACTACCTCGGCAAACCGTTCGAGCCGATGCCGCAGCTGCTGGCCATCGCCGAGTACATCACGAAGACGCATGCGATCTGCATGGTCTGCGGCAATCCCGCCAATCACACGCAGCGGCTCGTTCCGAGCGGGGATCGGGTGCTCGTCGGCGCCGCCGGCATGTACGAGGCGCGCTGCCGCCGCTGCTTCGATCCGCACCTCTCGCGTCCCACCCCCGCCCCGGGATTGAACATGAGAATCACGCCGAAAGAGACGCAGGCGTAAATCGAAGTTGACTCGGACCGCCCGGTTGAATAACAACCCAAGCGATGACTCCTGCGGAGTGGATCGCATGGCTCACGCCCCGGCTGCTCTTGCTGTTCGGCTTCGGGTTCCTCGTGGCCAACATCAAGCTCGGGGCGTCGCTGCTGGCCTACCGGCGCCGCATGCGATCGGCGCTGCTCGTCTGGCCGGGCGATAAGCCCAAGTACTACGGGTTCAGCCTCGCCCTGGGGGTGATCCTGGGACTGCTGCTCATGGTCGAGGCGTTCGTCCTCTACCGGTCGCCGCGCTCCCTGTTCGGAGAGGCGATGATGTTCCTCTACTACGGCTACACGTTTCCGCTGAGCACTCGTATCCGGCGGGGCTTTTACGGCGACGGCATCTGGTCGGACAGCGGCTTCATGAAATGGTCGGAGATTTCGGCCGTGTCATGGAAAGAACAGCCGACGGTCACGCTCGTGCTCCTCTCCCACGTGCAGAGCATCGCGCGCCGCCTGGAGGTGCCGGGACACCTGTACGGACAGGCCCGGCGGCTGCTGCGGGACCGGATCCGGACCCATGACATTCACATCGGGGGGGCCGGGCTCGACCTGGGGGCGAGGGACGAGCGCGACACAATCTGAGCTGTTCGGCAGCCCAATTCGAACCGATAATGTCCTGACATATGTCTCCCAGACCGACCTGGAAGGGTTACCTCAAAGTCAGCCTCGTGACCATCCCGGTGAAGGTGTTCCCCGCGACCGAGTCGGCCGCGGCACTCTCCTTCAACCAGCTCCACGCCGAGTGCCAGACGCGGATTCAGCAGAAGCGCTGGTGCCCGCACTGCGAGCGGGAGGTCGCGAACACCGAGCTCGCCAAGGGCTACGAGTTCGAGAAGGGACGCTACGTCGTCGTGTCCGAGGAAGACATCGAGAAGGTGCGCGTCGAGTCGACGCGCGTCATCGACCTCGCGCAGTTCACTGAGGACACATCGATCGACCCGATCTACGTGGACCGTGCCTACTACCTGGCGCCAGACGGCCCGATGGCGGCGTCGGCTTTCGCGGTGATGCGCGAGGGGATGGCGGGGAAGGCCGGCATCGGCAAGGTGGCGCTCTACGGACGCGAGTACCTCGTTGCCGTCAAGCCGCAGAAGAAGGGGCTCGTGATGTACACGCTGCATCACGACGCCGAGATTCGCAGCATCGATCAGATCGACGAGCTGGGCTCGTTGCCGGCGAAAGTGAAGCCTGAAGAGATGAAGCTCGCCAAGCAGGTGATCTCGTCGTTCGAGAGCGAGCTGAACCTGAAGGACTACAAGGACGAATACAAGGAAGGCCTGCGCAAGATCATCGAGGCGAAGATCGCCGGCGAAGAGATCGTGGCGCCGGAGATCCAGGAGCCGCCGAAGGTGGTGGATCTCATGGAGGCGCTCCGCCGCAGTCTCGATTCAGTGAGCAGCGACAAGAAGAAGCCTGCGAAGGCCGACATCGCCAAGCCGGTTGCCAAAGCGAAGGCGGCGAACGGCAAGAAGCGCAAGGCCAGCTAACTGCAGTTCAGGGTTCAAGGTTCACTGTTCAAGGTTCGTGTTCTG
>JAICEG010000302.1 GCA_025924295.1 Vicinamibacteria bacterium | reverse complement strand
GGTACCGTTGCCACGTGCTGCGCGAGCTGGCCGAGTGTGTATGACTTCTGGTGCGGCTTCCAGTCGAACCGATCGTCAGGCACGCGCTCGAGCAGCTTGCGCGTGACCGTCATCTCGTGATCGAACTCGGGCAACAACGCATCGACGAAGGCCATTACTGCCTCTGCGAACGAACTAAGAACGAAGAACTAAGAACGAAGAACTCGAACCGTGAACACGAACCGTGAACAGTGAACCCTGAACCGTGAACACACGTAGCTATGCCCCCGGCTTCCCGAAGTTCACGCGGGGCACGGCTTCCGCTTCCTTCGGCGCGTCGAAGACCTGGTACTCCTTGAAGCCGAAGATCGACGCCGTGATGTTCGAGGGGAACTGCCGGCGCGACGTATTGTAGGCCTGCACGCGCTCGTTGTAGCGCATGCGCTCCACGGCGATGCGGTTCTCCGTGCCGGACAATTCGTCCATCAGGCGGGCGAATTGCTCGTTCGATCGCAGCTGCGGGTAGTTTTCGACCACGACCAGGAGCCGCGCCAGCGCCGAGCTCTGTTCGTTCGCAGCCTGCATCTGCTGCTCCGGAGTCGTGGCTCCCGCGAGCTTGGCGCGCGAATCCGCGATGCGACCGAAGACGTCCTGTTCCTGCTGCGCGACGCCCTTTACCGTCTCCACCAGGTTCGGAATCAGGTCATTGCGGCGCTGCAGCTGGTTCTCGACCTGTCCCCATTGCGCCTTGATCGACTCTTCCTGGCTGACGAAGGTGTTATACGAACACCCCGACGAGCCGAAGACGGTGAGCGCAAGCGCGAGAGCAAGGCCTGTCTTTCGAATCCACGTCATTGCAGATCTCCTCGTCATATTCTCGTTCTACCACGAACCGCCGCCGCCGCCGCCACCGCTGCGGCCGCCGCCGAAGCCCCCGAATCCGCCAAAGCCGCCACCGAACCCGCCGCCGAAGCCACCACCGCGACCGAATCCGCCACCGAACGGACCGATTCCGCTCGACCAACCGCCTCCACCGCCCCAGCCGCCGCGGAAGCGTCTTCGCCCTCGCATACGGCCGGCGATGAGGTTGATGATCAGGAACGCCACGAACAGCGCGACGATCAAACCACCGCCGGACCCCGGTTGCGACACGCGGCGCTGACGTTCGGGTCGTATGCCTTGCAAGGTCACGTTGCGCCGCTCGGCGATCCGGCCGATGATGCGCTCGGTCCCGGCCAGCAACCCTTCGCCGTATTCACCGCGCCGGAAGAACGGAATCATCGTCTCGCGGCTCGTCTCACCGGAGAACCCGTCGGTGATGAACTCCTCGAGCTCGTAACCGACTTCGACCCGTACCTCGCGGTCCTTGACCGCCATCAGGATCAGCAGGCCGTTGTCACGCCCGCGCTCGCCGATGCCGCGACCGCGATTCTCGAACATCTTCACGGCGTACTCGCGCAGGTCGCCGTACGGCGCGTAGGTCTCGATCGTGGCGACGACCACCACGTCTCCGGTTGCCTGTTGCAGCGACCTGATGAGCGATTCCATCGCTCGCGCGCTCGCGTCGTCGACGACGCCGGCGAAGTCGTTGATCGGCCGCGTCAGCTCCGGAGGCGGCTCCTGGGCGTGCGCCGCGGTCACCAGCAGCGCGCACACGACAGCCGCGCGAACGAGCATCACCGCTCCCGCGAGCGGGAGCGGCCGATTGACATGGGCAGACATGTTTATGCGCGCCATCCGTCGACAGCGCGCGCGAGCTGTTCGACTGCGGCCAGATATTCCGGGAAAAGGCGGGACGGATCGGTCGCGGGAATGCCAGTGTGACGTTCCAGGTTCAGCATGTCGGCGACCAGCTCCTCGGGAATGCCCACGGCGCGTGCACCGGCACGCGTCACTTCGCCCCGATCACTCGTAGTGACGCTATTCAGGCGGGCAACGTTCCGAAGCAGCAGTGTGAAGGCAGGTGCCGAGGTGGCGACCAGCTCGGCGACGTCAGTCGGCCGGCCGCCTGATTCGATGAACCCCTCCCTGAGGTGCAGCAGGTGGCTCTTGGCCTGCTGCTCACAGGCCCGCCGCAGATCCTCCGGGGCGATTGCCGCCGAACTGAAGGGGCTGTCACCGAAGACCAGTTCGTGCGCGCGGATGATTTCGCCGTACTCGAGCGGAAACGTATCGAGCGAACGCATGAATTCGTCACGCGGCACGATCAGCGGCGTCGCGATCAGCGCCCGCGCCCAGCGCCGCACGTTCTGCGCGCACCCCTGCAGATCTTCCGGCGTCAGGTTCTCGACGAGCGCCAGGCATGTCAGCGGGTCGCCATCAGCCCCTTCGATCCGGGGCCCGTATGCGACGACCGCGAGGAGGCGAGGCCCAAAGACGTTCCGCAGATCACGAACGAGTGTGTCAGCGGCGCTTTTCCAGGTGGATGTCATGTCGTAATTTTACGGCTCTTGGCTTTCGTCCCTGGTGTTGTCTACGCGCGGTCCAAGGTTCAGGTTCCAGTGAGAGCCCGTACAATATCCTCTATGCGGCTTCGCGAGTTGAACATCGGTTGCGTGGGTGGCGGAACGGGCCTGCCGAGCCTGCTTGGCGGTCTCAAGGGCAACCCATGGCTGCGCTTGAGCGCCGTCGTCACGATGTTCGACAGCGGTGGCAGCTCCGGTCAACTTCGCGATGAGCTCGGCGTGTTACCTCCCGGTGATGTGCTGAAGTGCGCGCTGGCGCTGTCACGAAACGAACGTGAGGCGCGCAACGTGCTGCTGGCGCGACTGCCCATGCTGGAGCAGCACGATCGTCTGGCCGGACACACGGGTGGCAACCTGCTGCTGTCCATGATGGAAACCTACAGCGGTGATTTTCTGGCCGCCGTCGACGGACTGCGCGGCCTGCTCGGCTGCCGTGGACGTGTCTTTCCAGTCAGTGTCGAGCGCGCATCGATCTGTGCCGAGTATGCAGACGGGACATGCACGCGTGGTGAAGTAGAGGTCGATGCCGGACAGGCCAGAGGACATGAAGTCAGGCGGGTCTGGCTCGAGCCGCCGGTCTCGCTACACCCGATCGTGGCCGATGCGATTCGATCGTTCGATGCGGTGATCATCGGGCCCGGCAGTTTCTTCACCAGCCTCATGCCACCGCTGCTCGTGCGCGGTGTGAAGGAAGCGCTCGCGGAGATGCGCGGACCGATCATTCTGATCTCGAATCTGCTCACCGAAGGACACGGGATGGATAGCTTCACGGCAGGCGATGCTGCGCGCTGGGTTGCACGGACCATCGGCCGGCCGGTGGATGTGGTCGTGGCCAACACGAGCAGGCCGTCGCCAGAAGCCCTGGCACGATACGCGGCCGAGCGCAAGACGCCACTGGAGATCGGCCAGCTGGATCCGGAAGTCGACGCCGTCCTCGGCCCGTTCTGGAAGACGGAGATCGCCCGACACGATCGCCGCCGTCTGTCCTTCGCGGTGTGGGCCGTGTTGACCGAGAGATTGTTGCGGGACGCTCCGGCACCCGTCGCGCGGGTGCAGGTCTAGCGTTACCGTCGTTTTTTCGCTGTCGTCTTCTTGGCCTTCGTTGTCTTGGCTTTCGTGCGGCTCTTGGAGGCGGCACGCATCTGCATGGCCTGCGCGATGATCCTGTCGAACATCGCGCCGGTCTCGCCGCCCTGGGCAGGCTTGTTCGATCGCCAGATGTCAGGGTTGTCCTGCGAGAGAATCTCGGCGAAATCTCCCTCGCTCTTCACGCTCAGCGGCGCGAACTCCGCGATGTCCAGTTCCCCGGATGACCATTCATCGCGGTGCTTGATGAGGAGCCACGATCGCCCTTCCTGTCCGCGGCTGCCGGCGTAACCTCCCTTGGTGCGAACGAGCACCCACGATCCTTTCAACTTGTAGCCATCGAGGGTGAACTTCAGATCCCCCTTCTCGATCGCCTTGTCGACATCGTCGACCTGCGGCGTCCAGGTTCCGCGATCCCACAACATGACGATGCCGGCGCCGTAGCCCGAAGGAATCACGCCTTCGAATTCGCCGTAGTCGTATGGATGATCCTCGACGTGCATCGCGAGCCGCTTCGTCGCGGGATCGAGCGACGGCCCCTTGGGGACGGCCCACGAGAGCAGCACGCCGTTGTGTTCGAGTCGAAAGTCGTAGTGCAGGTGGCTGGCGAGATGTTTCTGCACGCAGAAGAAGCGCGGCGTCTTGCCGGTAGGTGACGTGCGCGGCTTCTCTCCCTTCGGCTCGGGGGTGCTTTCGAAGTCCCGCTTCTCTTTGTATTTCTCGAGTGCCACGGTCGCGCGCCTACTTCACGTCGCCCATCAGCCGACGAAGAGGCTTCACGAGCACGAACATGACGAGCGCGGCGACCAAGAGCGTCCCGCCCATCCACTCGAGTACCCCTTCGATAGACATGGTGGAAATGAGGCCGGCCATCCAGCCCGAGAGCTTGTTGCCTGCGGCCAGCGACAGGAACCAGACACCCATCATCAAACCAACGATGCGCGCGGGCGACAGCTTGGTGATGGCGCTCAGGCCGACCGGGCTCAGGCACAACTCGCCGAACTCGGAGAAGAGGTTCCACATGATCAGCCACCAGACACTGACGCGCAGCGTGTTGTCGGCCGCAACGGCGGCGCCCGCGGGCAGCATGATCACGAAGGCAAGCCCCATGAACAGAAGACCGAATCCGAACTTGGTCGCGACCGACGGTTCGCGGGTTCCGAGCCGGATCCACAGCCACGCGAACAACGGTGCCAGTACGATGACGAAGAACGGCTGCAGGACCTGGAGCCACGAGGAGGGGAACTCGAGGCCGAAGATGTGCAGGTCCGTGTTGCGATCGGCGAAGAGCGCCAGCGAAGAACCGGCCGCCTCGTAGCCCGCCCAGAACAGGCTGGCGAAGAGGAACAGGACGACGATGGCGGCAATGCGGTTCCATTCGCTCGACGTGAAGCCCAGGGCGCCTCCGGAACCGGGGGCGGCATCGACATGCGCGACTGGTGCGGCCGCCTGCATCTTCTTCTCGGCTTCCATTCTCTGCAGGGCAGGCATCAGGTGCCGTTTGTCGAGCACGTACTGGACCAGGCCCAGCGCCATGCCGATCGCCGCACAGCCAAAGCCGAGATGCCAGTCGATCCTCTGTGCGATGTAGCCGGCGATGATGGGGCCGAGCATCGCACCCGAGTTGATCCCCATGTAGAAAATGGAGAAGCCGGCATCACGTCGCGGATCGCCCTGCGGATAGAGCGAGCCGACCAGTGTGCTGACGCTTGGCTTGAGCAGGCCGGTGCCGATGACGATGAGTGCGAGACCGGCGTAGAAGAAGGGCAGGGCCTGGAAGACGAGCGAGAGGTGGCCGAGCATGATGAGGATGCCACCGTAGAGGACGCTGCGGTACTGACCGATCATGCGGTCGGCGATGATCCCGCCGACGATGGCTGCGCCCCACGCCGAGCCCGTGTAGGTCCCGTAGAGCGAGGTGCCTTGAGCGTCGGTGAAGCCGAGCCCGCCGTTGGCCGTCGGCGTGACCATGTAGAACAACAGGAACGCCCGCATGCCGTAGTAGCTGAAGCGCTCCCACATCTCTGTGAAGAAGAGCGTGGCCAGCCCGCGCGGGTGTCCGAAGAAGCGCGTATCCAGTGGCTCTGAGGTGTCCTGGCCGACGTCGGTGAGCGCATCCGTGAGCTTCGGCGGATTCATTACCCGAAGGATAACGTGGAATGTGTCTTCCGCAATCCGTCAACGCGCCGTTGTCGTTTTATGAGATGCCATGGCAGACACCGTCCTGCGTCCCCTGAGAGCCGAAACGAACAACGACAGGCTCTTGCGAGCGAGAGTCCGCGAAGTGTTGCAAGCCGGACACGTGCCGAGACGTGCTCCCGACAAGCTGTTTGGCGGGTTTGCCGCTGGCGACTCGTGTGCTGTTTGCGGGGCCGTGACGGCGAGTGGAGAGGTCGTGCTGGAGCTGGAATTCAACGTTGATTCCGAAGGACGCCGGACGTACCAGGTCCACCCCCACTGTTTCTCGATTCTCAGTCACGAGCTCCAGGATGGGTGATATAAAGCGCACGTGTCCACGCATGAGGTGCCTCCCTTCGCGCCGAAGGACGAGCGTTCTCCAGGCACGCTCGGCGAAGTTCTTTATGCGAAGTCCACGAGGCCGCTGGTATCAGAAGCAGAGTGGGTCGCCCTCGTCCGGTCCATAGCTGCCGGCGACCAGGGTGCGCTGCATGCGCTCTACGAACGGGCGCATCGCGTCGTCTTCACACTGACCATGAGACTTACCGCCAACCGGGAGACTGCCGAGGAAGTGACGCTGGACGTCTTCCACGACATCTGGCGTCGCGCATCGCGGTACGACGAGGCCGACGGCACCGTGCTTGGCTGGATCATGAACCAGGCGCGATCCCGCGCCATCGATCGGCTACGGTTCGAGCAGCGCAAGAAGCGTGTGCCGCCTGACACCGCGGGTCCGTTACCCGCAACCGGCGCGGCCGATGCGGCCGATCTCATCGCGTTCGAGCAGCAGCGTCGTGCGCTCCGCGACGCCCTGATGGTCCTCACGCCCGACGAGCGCGAGGCGATCGAGGCGGCG
>JAICEG010000301.1 GCA_025924295.1 Vicinamibacteria bacterium | reverse complement strand
CACACGCTGGACCGAGATGCCAAGAGGCGGTCACTTCGCGGCGCTGGAGGAACCCACTCTCCTCGTCGACGACATCCGCGCCTTCTTCAGGACGCTGAGATAACCCCGCGATGACGATGCGGGAAGCCGCGGTGCTCGGCGGTCGAATAGCGATTGCGGCGGGCTTCTTGTCGGCGGTCGCCGACCGTTTCGGCGTGTGGGGCGCACCGGGCGCTCCGCAGGTGGCGTGGGGTGACTGGAGTCATTTTGTCGCATACACGGCAATGCTGAACTGGTTCCTCCCAGCCGCCTTCGTGCCGGCCGTGGCGGCGGTCGCCACCATTGCCGAGGTCACACTGGCTGCGTTGCTGCTCGTTGGATATCGCCTGCAGTGGACCGCGGCCGCGTCCGGCGGCCTGCTGTTGTTGTTTGCAGCGGCCATGACCGTCGCCCTCGGACCGAAGGCGCCACTCGATTACTCGGTCTGGGCCGCAGCGGCGGCCGCCTTCCTGGTTGCCTCCCAGTCTTCCAAACACAGGTAGTCTCGCCGGCGGTTTGAGGCAGCGCCTCGCTAGTGTTAACGTAGGCTCACCAGCAGGAGCGTCGATATGTTGCGGTATGGTTTCGCGGTTTTTTTCGTCGGAATCATGGCCGTGGCGGCCAGTCACACGCGCACGTCGGCCGCTGACGACCCGGTCACCTTCAGCAAGCACGTCCTCCCGATCCTTCAGAAGAACTGTCAGTCGTGTCATCGCCCCGGGCAGATGGCGCCGATGTCGCTCGTGAGCTACCGCGACGCGCGTCCGTGGGCGCGATCGATGAAAGCCAAGGTCGAGAGCCGGCAGATGCCGCCATGGTTCGCCGATCCCGCGCACGGTCCCTTTGCCAACGATCGATCACTCTCGCAGAAAGACATCGAGACGATCGCGAAGTGGGCCGACAGCGGTGCGACCGAGGGCGATCCAAAGGACGCACCCGCACCAGTCAACTGGCCGGCCGACGGCTGGCAGATCAAACCCGACGTCATCGTCAGAGGTCCGGAGTTCCGCGTGCCCGCGCGCACGAAGAATGACGTGGTGGAGTGGATCACGTATCTGATTCCGAGCGGCTTCACGAAAGACACGTGGATCACCTCGCTCGAGATCAAGCCGAGCGTGCTCGAAGTGACACATCACATCTGCTTCACGTTCGTCGCGCATCGACCCGACGCGAAGTACTACGTGCCCAATTGGTCTGAGTCGGATCGAGACGACGAGGGCGTGGCGATCGGGGGCGGCAATCCGCCCGCTCGCCAGGCGGTGGGCGGGCGATCGGGACCGGGCAGACAGCCTGGTGCCGATGTCGGCGGCGGCTTCAACTGCTTCGTTCCTGGCCGGGATGCCGACGACTATCGCAAGTTCAACGCGGGCAAGCTGATTCCGGCGGGAACGGACATTTCGATCCAGGTCCACTACACGCCGAACGGAAAAGAGACCGTCGATCGCCCGCTGATTGGCTTCACGGTCGCCGACAAGCCGCCGGCCAAGCGCTGGATGTCGTACGGCATCGTCGGCGGTGGACCTGACTTCGCGATCCCACCGAACGAGCCGAACTACAAGAGCCCGCCGTTCGATCTCACGTTCACGGCGGACGTGGAGCTGGTCGAGTTCATGCCGCACATGCACGTACGCGGCAAGAGCATGACGTATCACCTTGTCTATCCGGATGGGCGCGACCAGATCGTCCTGAGCGTACCGAAGTACGACTTCAACTGGCAGCTGCTCTACCAGCCGGCGAAGACGATTCGCGTGCCCAAGGGAACGCGCATGTACGTCGAGGCGTACTACGACAACTCCAGGGCGAACCGCCACAACCCCAATCCTGAGCGCACGGTGCATCTCGGTCGGATGACGTGGGAAGAGATGATGGCGCCTTTCTTCGGAGTCCTCATCGATGCCAACGTCGACCCGAACCAGGTGATCAGGCTCGGCCGCTTTGCCGCAATTGGAGATGGCGCGTGAGGCATCACCCGGCATTGCGCGGCGCGGTGATCGCGTTCGTCGCCGCGTCGTGCATCGCGGTATCGGCTCAATCTGGCGGCAAGCCAATCAGCGGCGGCAACCCGACTCCAGGAACGGCGCAGCCCGATCCGCCGAATCTTGCCGACCGCATCACGATGACCGGATGCCTGCAGCCAGCGCCGAAAAGGAACCCCGACGGCGAACCAGACGCGAATACGCCGATGAGCACGCGCTATGTGCTGACGAGGGCCCAGCGCGTCGACCGGCTTCCCCCGGGCACTGGCGGCTCCGAGCTCGCGAAGAAGACCAGCAGCGGCACGTTCCAGCTCGAGGGGATCGAGAGCCAGTTCTCGCCATTTGTGAATACGAAGGTGGAGATCTCAGGTGAGGTGAAGCCGTTGTCGGGCAGCGCGACACCGACTCTCCTGGTGGAGTTCGTTCAGAAGCTCGAGCCACGCTGTTGAGAGGTCAGTGCGTCACGGATCGTGAACATGTGCCGGGGCGCTCATCTGGACGAATGTTAAGAAATATTGTCGGGGCGGCTGGCACACTCGCTGCATTCTTCACTTCGTTCGCCCATTGAGCGCAAGGAACACTCCGACGGAGGCCATCATGGGACGCAGGGTTGTGTGGGTTCTTGGGGCAGCGCTGGGATTGGTCTTGCTGGCGACGCCGACATCGGCGCAGGTCCACGTGGGTGTGGGTGTCGCGGTACCGGGAGTCAGCGCAAGCGTGGTCTACGGCGCGCCTCCGGTCTACTACCCGCCGCCGTACGCGGTCTATCCGGCGCCGTACCCGTACGCTTACCCGGTCTACGCGCCGCCGTACTACCATCGGTATCCGGTCTACGGGCGCAAGTACTATCGCGGCCGTCCCGGCTACTACTACGGCAAGGGAGCACGCTACTACCCCGACTATCGCAGGCCGCGCTACTCCAGCAACTACGTCCCCGACTACTACAGAGGCGTGGGGGCCATGGGCTATCGCTCTGACAGCCGCTACGTCAACCGCAGCTACGGCAGCAACGTGCGGTACGGGCGCAGCAACGGCAAGCGCTAGTACGGCACATCGATGAGCCGGTCCCCGGTGCGCATGTCCGCTTCGATCAGATCGAGCAGGGCCCTCGCGCCGGGACCGGGCTTGCCATCACCAACCGGCTGACCATCCCATTCGACAATCGGCGCAACCTTCACCGAGCTTCCCAGCAACACCATCTCGCGCGCAGCGCGAGCCTCGGCGACCGGGATGTCACTGACCTCGACGCCGGTGAGCACGCCACGTCCAACCAGTCCTCGCGCCAGTTCGAGCAGACGCAGCGACGTACACCCAGGCAGGACGCGTTCGAATTTGGGGTGCTTCAGCACTCCGTCTTTCATCACGAACGCGACGTTCATGTTCGAGCTCTCTCCTACGAACCCTGTTTCGTCGATGAAGACGCCGTTGTCGAGCCCGGCTTCCTTGGCTTCCATCTGCATGAGGACATTGGGAAGGTAGTTGGTCGCCTTGGTGATCGCGTAGAGCGGCGGCTTGATCGGATAGGTCGTCGTCATGACGCGCAGGCCCTCGGTGTACCAGCGCTCGGGGTACGACAACCCGCCGAAGATCATCACGAAGAAACCAGGCTCTGCTCCTGCGGCGGGAGTGAGCTCGAGGCTCCCTGGCCCTGAAGACAGCCAGTACCTGATCGCGCCGTTCCGCAAGCCGCTGGCGGCCGTCGTCCTGATGATGATCTCGCGCATCCGCTCGCGGGATCCGAACAGCTTGAGCTTCGATCGTTCCGCGGAACCGAGGAACCGATCGAGGTGCGCCTCGAGATCGTAGATCCGCCCCTCGACGATCGCGGCGGTGTCGAAGATGCCGTGACCGCGATGCACCATGTGATCGTCGAAGGGAATCACCATCAGCGCGGGGTCGGTGACGACGCCCCCGAGCTGGCTGGAGTAGAAGGCCGAGAACTTCACGGGCTGGCGAGCGCGCAGTGACTGCAGGGCTGCAACGACGTCCTGGGCGCCCAACATCTGGAGATTGACGTTCGAGACCGGCATCTGCAAACTCTAACACCGCGCGAACGCCTTGGAAGCCAACCTCTGTCCTTCGGGGAGCGGACGCATGATGCGACTGTCACCTTTCGTCGCCTTACTCGCAGGAGTGATCTTCACTGGTTCAGTCGTGAGGGCGGACGTCCGCGCGACGAGGTTCAGCGAGAACCCCCTCATCACGCTCGCGATGTCACGATCGATTGGCGACAACGCGAACGGCCCGGCCGTCATTCGCGTGCCCAGCTGGGTTCAGCGCCCGCTCGGACGCTATTACATGTACTTCGCCCATCACTCGGGGCAATTCATCCGCCTGGCATATGCCGACTCGATCCGCGGTCCCTGGAAGATCCATGAGCCCGGTGTCCTGAACGTCGAAACCACTGCCTTCTACAGGCCGCAACCCGATCCACGCGACAGCCCTCCGGGCGCATACACGCACCTTGCCTCGCCGGAGGTTCTTGTCGACGACGAGCAGCAGCGCATCGTTCTGTGGACGCACGGCATGTGGACCGAGGGCTTACGCTGGCCGGAGCAACGAGCCGAGGCGATGGCCTGGCTCAAGCAGCGTGGGTACGCACAGTTCACTCAGGCTGCCGAGTCAAAGGATGGACTCACATTCACCAGTCGTCCTGCGATCACGCGTCAGAGTTATCTGCGTGTCTTCCGTCACCAGCAACAGTTCTACGGGATGGCCAGGCTGGGCCAGCTGCTCAGGGCGAAGGACCCACTCGCGGCATTCGAACCCGGAGAGAGTCCATTCCGCGACACTCCGTACAACGGACGCGTTCGACACGTAGCGCTGCTCCCGCAAGGGAATCGCCTCCACATCTTCTTCTCCGCGATCGGAGACGCGCCCGAGCGCATCTATCACTCGACGATGGACATCAGCGGTGACTGGCGCACGTGGAGGATCGGCGACGTGACGGAAGTGCTGACGCCGCAGGCGTCGTACGAGTGCACGAACCTTCCCAACGAGAAATCGGAAGTCGGCGAGATCGATCGTCCCGCGCGGCAACTGCGCGACCCCGCGATCTTCAGCGAGGATGGGAAGACATACCTCTTCTACACGTTTTGCGGGGAGCAGGGCATCGCGGGCGCCGAGGTCACGCTCACACCGTAACGAGCCAACGCCGCTCTGCCCCGCTACCCAGAACGTGGTATTTGACAGGCTGAAATCGGACCTGCAATAAGGAGAAGGTTCCGCCGGGAATATCGAAGGAGGCGACCTCATGCGTTCGAGATATCTCGTGAAGGCGCTCGTGATGCTCATCGCCGTGATGCTGGCCGCGCCATTGACGGCTGCAGCTCAGGCCGCCGCTGCTTCATCGTCGAGCGACAAGGGTGCGCGATCGTGGACGGTCCCGCGCACGCCATGGGGTGATCCCGACATTCAGGGGTTGTGGCCGGCGAACGACATGCAGGGCACACCGTACGAGCGGCCGGAGTCTTTCGGAACACGGGCGACGTTGACCGACGAAGAGTTTGCCGCTCGTGAAGCCCAGCGTGAGAGACAAGTGAAAGCCGACGGTGAGGTCTACGTACCGACGGGAACGCGAACCGGCATTGGTGGCCCGTCGCACTGGGCGGCCGCCGACCGCGGGATTCCGCAGCGGCAGGCGTCGCTCGTCGTCGACCCGCCGAATGGGCGCATTCCGCCGATGACCGAAGAAGGCAAGAAGCGCATCGACCTCGCGCGCAGCACGTACTACTTCGACTTCCCCGACCAGGTGGTCGCGCATCCGTTCGAGAAGTTCGACGACCTCGGTCCCTACGATCGGTGCATCACTCGCGGCGTGCTCGCGTCGATGCTGCCGACCGGCTACAACATGGGCACCGAGATCATCCAGATTCCCGGCGCCGTCGTCATCCGCAACGAGATGATTCACGAGACGCGCATCATCCCGGTCGACGGGCGTCCGCAGATCAGCCCGAAGATTCGTCAGTGGATGGGTGAGTCACGCGGTCGTTGGGAGGGCGACACGCTCGTCATCGAGACGACGAACTTCAACGGCAAGGTGGGCATCACCCGCAACGGCAACACGCTGTTGACCAGCCCCGAACTCAAGCTGACGGAGCGCCTCACGCGCGTGAGTGACGACACGCTGCAGTATGAAGCGACAGTTGACGACCCACGCACGTGGACGGGAACGTGGAAGGTCGCGCTGCCGCTCAAGCAGAACCCCGAGTATCAGTTCTTTGAGTATGCCTGCCACGAGGGCAACTACTCGATGCGGAACATCCTCAGCGCGTCGCGCGCCGCAGAGGGGAAGTCGGAGAGCCGCTGACCGGCGGCGCGGCGGCTCCGAAACGAGGACCGCCCTATTTGTGTCGGCGTCCGTGCCGGATCACCACCTTCGGATCGCGCAGCACGTCGATGTGCCGCAGCGGGTCACCGCTCACGGCAATGACGTCGGCGTACTTGCCGGTCGCGATCGAACCTGAATCGCGATCGGCACCCATCGCGCGCGCGGCCTCCATCGTCATGCTTCGCAGCACGGTCATCGGATCCATCCCGAGAACACGAACCCACAGGTCGGCGTCCATCCAGGT
>JAICEG010000300.1 GCA_025924295.1 Vicinamibacteria bacterium | reverse complement strand
TCACTAGTAACCGTTGCAAGACTTGGCGATAGACGGTTCCGGCCAGACCGCCAGATTCGGCGTCGAATAATCCGGTCGCCGATCAGTCTCGCCATCTTTCGCCGTCGCTGGCGAGTCTCTCGTGGTGCACGTGACCGCCGTGCTGGTACTGACGATCTCGTTCCGGCCACCGGAACGCAGTCGGGAAACGAACCTTACCGCCCGACGAATCGTGGGCAGTTGATCTGGGTCCCCGACTCTCGGCCTGCGGCGCGAGGCGATGCCCTCGATTGCGTGGTGCAGCCCGATCCTGCACCGACAATTCGCGTGATGCAGTCGTTGGATGCGGATGGGACTCGATCAGCAGGCGGTCTGCTCGGCGCGCGAGTGGCGCTTTCGCCCCGGCGTCAGGTTGGGAGAACCCGTTCCTGTCCGGGTCACCTGGAAATCGCCTTCAACATCCGTTTGCGCTCTACCTGCCGCGTCACATCGTCCACGCCGATAATCGCTGTGGAGGGGACGGTCTTCCGCGGCGGCTATCATGAGTGAGCGGAACTCGTGAAGGTGATGAGTCGGCTTTTTACCACCATCGCGTTCATCGTCTGCCTCGGGGCGGTGATGTCGTCATGTGGCTCGCGGACTGCGCCGCCAGCACCGTTCCCTCAGCCGATCCCTCAACCCGCTGAACCTCCGCCCGCACCGGTTCCCGCTCCCGAACCGATCGCGCCTGCACCTGTCGAACCGCCGCCTCCAGAGCCCCGGTCGGACTGCGCCCTGATTCAGGAACCCGGCGAATCGATCGCGACGGTCGGGCTCACTGAACGAGTGGATGCCGTGAACGCGCTGCACCCGACGAACGACAGCGAGCGATTGTTGTTCCGACAGGTGTACGAGACGTTGGTTCGCGTCGATTGCGAGGGGCGGGTCGCGCCGGCGCTCGCAGTGTCGTGGCGGCTCGACACCGATGGACGCACCTGGTTGCTGAAGTTACGAGACGACGTCCGATTCGCAGACGGAGCACCGGTGAGTGCCGCTGATGTGAAGGCCGGTTGGACCCGTGACGAAAGCGTCGACGAACTACGCCTGCACGTCCGTCGATTCGTGGAGTCGGTCGTGGCCGTCAGCCCGACGGAGCTCGCGATCACGTTGCGAGGCAAACCTCAGGATGCGCCGCTCGCCCTCGCTCATCCCGATCTGGTGATTGCCAGGCGCGTGGCGGATTCATCCTGGCCAGTCGGAACGCGGCCTGTTCGCGTCACACCCGATCGCGATGCTGTTGTCGTCGCCAATCCTGATAACGGTTTGTCGATCCGCTTTCTGGTTGCTTCCGGAGATCCGAGAGACCTCCTCGATAAAGGCGTCGACCTGGTGCTGACCAGGGATCCCGCGACGCTCGAGTACGCGGCAACGTTGCCGCAGTTTCAAGCCGTGCCCCTGGCGTGGCAGCGCACGCACGTGCTCCTCACTCCGGGCCGCTCCCGTGAGTCGCGTCAACTGTCGGAGGACGCGCGGCGGGCGCTTGCCGATGACGCTGTTCGCGGAGAGGCGATGGGCGCCGCAGGTCCCTTCTGGTGGCAGGACCTGGACTGCGCCGTTCCTGCTCCTCAGCTGCCGGGCCAGTCAGTACGCCCGAGCGGGCGAGTCGTCTACGACGCTGCCGATGGCGCTGCACGCGATCTAGCCGAACGTCTCGTCGGCATTGCGAGCGCTTCCGGCCCCGGCGCGACCGCGATGCTGGACGCGCTCATACCGGATCGGCCACGCCGCACCTTTCAGCGAGCAACCGGATTGACCGGCGAGCCGCTGGCGCTTGCGCGGCGGCGTGGAACCGATGCCGCATACGTTGTTGCGATCGATCGTCGTCCGCTCGACGCGTGTCGCGATGAGCAGGTCCTGATGGAAGGCACACGCTGGCTCGATCCGGCAACAATGATTCCGCTGGTCGACACCCGCCTCCAGGCGATCGTTCGTCGTGGGAGATCGCGCGTGACGAAGGAGTGGGACGGAGGCCTGCTCCTTGCAGGAGCCTCCGATCAGAGATAAGGCATGAGCCTGCGAACCCGTCTCCTTCTCGCCTTCGCCGTCGTCGTCCTGATCCCGATCGCCGTGCTCGCGTTCGGCATCCGGCAGGAGATGACGCGCCGATTGTCGGACGAGTACCGGCTTCGCGTCGACACGGTCGTCCAGGTCATTCGAGAAGACCTCGAACGCGAGAGCGCCGGCGTCGCGCAACGCCTGGCGTCGCTGAAGGATGCCCTGCTGAACGACAACCGATTCCGCCTGGCGGCGGTCGCCGGCGTCGAGTCGGAACGCGACTATCTGCTCGACTACGCCGGCACGGCGATGCGCCTGACCGGGTTGTCGATGCTTCAGATTCAGGACAGCGACGGAACGATCATCAGCTCCGGTCACTTTCGCAACGAGCACGGACGCATCGAGGCAGGGCTGGCATCGGCTCTTGCCAACGCCCGCGGAGTCGCGCTGTTGACAACCCGTGCCGCCGACGGTGAGTTTGTGGCGTTGGCTCGCGTCGAGCCATTCGTCCTGGGCGACCGCACGTTCACGATCGTCGGTGGCCGCACGGTCGATGACGAGTTCCTCGCACGGCTGGCCCGCGATCGAGCCATCGTCGTCACGCTCGTGTCAGCGACTGGTGATCCGCCGACCCTCAGGCTCCCTTCGAAAACGCTGGGACCAGGACAGCCAGACACGACCTATCCGGCGGCGGTTGGCGAATTCCAGGTGCCCTTGATTCACGCCGGAACAGACGATGCGGTGAAAGTGGAGCAGGCGCGGCTTCAAGTCATTCAGCCCGCGACACCGCTGAGGGCTCTGCTGCGAAGCGCGGATTCATGGTTCGCGGTGACGGCGGCAGCGGCCGGCCTCACCGCGCTACTTCTCGCGGTGTGGGTCTCATCCCGCATCAGCCGTCCGCTGGCCACGCTGGCCGAGAAGACGGCGGTGCTCGATCTCGATCGGCTGGACGTCGATTTCGATGCCGGCACGGACGAAGTGGGACGACTGTCCCGGCTCCTCGGCGATCTCGCCGGACGCCTCCACACCAGTACCGCGCGCGTGCGCGAAGCCGAGCGCCGCGCGACGGTGGGCGATCTCGCCCGGCAGATCAACCACGACATCAAGAACGGACTCATCCCGCTGCGCAACGTGATGCGACACCTCGCCCAGGTCGAGCGCGAGGAGCCGGCAGCCCTGTCGTCGGTGTTCGCCGAACGGCGGCAGACCATCGACTCCAGTATCGCGTATCTCGAGACGCTGGCGACGAGCTACCAACGTCTCTCGCCGCGGCTCGACCGGCGAGGCATCGACTTGAACGCACTCGTGACCGATGTGGTGAGCGCCGCCCGCGGGCGCCAGGACGTCAGGTTCGAAACCGACCTTGCCAGCCGGCTCCCGCGCGTCGTCGGTGACCCGATCGCCTTCCGCCGGATTCTCGAAAACCTCACGTCCAACGCCGTCGACAGCCTGGAATCGAAGCCCGGGCGAGTCACGGTCTCGACGACGGTCGTGGAGCGGGAAGTTGGCGCGCCAGCCATTCGCGTGACGGTGGCCGACACGGGTCGCGGCATGTCGAGCGGCGAGACCGAGCGGATCTTCAACGACTTCTACACCACGAAGGAGGGCGGCACCGGCCTGGGGCTCTCCATCGTGCGGCGCCTGGTGATGGACATGCACGGCACCGTTGGCGTCGAGAGCGAGCCGGGCAGGGGCACGCGTATTACCATCGACATCCCGGCCGACGACTTCAAGCGCACATGACGACCCACGTCCTGGTGGTCGACGACGTTCCGGCGATGGCCGAACAGTACGCCTATGATCTGAAACGGGTCGGTGGCTACAGCACGATTGTCGCTGCTGGTGGTAATGAAGCCCTCGACCTGATCTCGCGAGAGCCGATCGACTGCATCGTGCTCGACCTGGAGATGCCGGTGACGGATGGCTTCGAGGTCCTGCGCCGGCTGCAGCAGCGCGCCATCGAAACGCCGGTCATCGTCTACACCGGCACCGGGTCATACGATCGTTGCATCCAGGCGGTGAAGCTGGGTGCCTATGGCTTCGTGGACAAGGCCGAGCCGATCGAGCGCGTCGTCCAGGAGATCGAAAACGCCGTCTCACGCGGGCGTCTCGTCCGCGAGCTCAAGACGCTGCAGTCGCGCGTCGACGGCGAGACGTCGCTCGTCGGCGACAGCGCGCCGATGCGCGCGCTTCGCGACGCCATCGCGCGGGTGGCGCCGATTCCGAGCAGCGTGCTCGTCGTTGGTGAGAGCGGCACGGGAAAGGAACTCATCGCGCGGGAGCTGCATCGACTGGGGCCGGGCGAGAAGGCTCCGCTGGTCGCGGTGAACAGTGCGGCATTGCCAGAGCAGCTCGTCGAGAGCGAGCTGTTCGGTCACGAGCGCGGCGCGTTTACTGGCGCCGATCGACTGCGTCGCGGCGCGTTCGAGACGGCGGGCAGCGGCACGTTGTTCCTTGATGAAGTGGGGGAGTTGCCGCTGCCGGCGCAAGCCAAGCTGCTTCGCGTGCTCGAACAACGAACCCTGACTCGCCTCGGTGGCGATCGGCCCATTGCGATTTCCGCGCGTGTGGTAGCCGCTACGCATCGCGACCTCGAGCGCGAGGTCGAAGCGGGGCGCTTTCGACAGGATCTCTTCTATCGCCTCAACGTGCACATGCTGAAAGTGCCGCCGTTGCGCGATCGATTGTCCGACGTGCCTTTGCTCGTCGAGCATCTGCTTCGTTCAATTGCGTCTCATCTTCGGATGCGCCAGAAGGCAGTTGCTCCCGATGCCGTGGCGCTGCTGGCGGCCTACGACTGGCGCAGGAACAACGTGCGCGAGCTGCGGAACTGCCTCGAGCGCATGATGATTGCGTCAGACGCTGCTGTGATTGGCGTTGCTGACGCGCCTCCGGAAATTCGCGGTGACGACCGCGACGAGACCGCTGACCCGGAGGCCCCTCCAGGAACGTTCAAGGCGCTGAAGGCGCAGGCCGAACGGCAAATCATCGTCGCTGCGCTCGAGAAGCACGATTGGCACGTCACGCGAACTGCCGAAGCACTTGGCCTTGCCGATCATTCCAGCCTGTTGAAGATCATGCGCCGCCACGGGTTGAGCAAGGGCGCGCAACGAGACGCATAGCCGGCAGGACGCCGTGTGTCGCCGGACACCTCGTGGCCCGCGGCGCCGTGTCCGCGCGGACACGGCAAGCGCGCACATCGCTCCACCTCTCGTTCCGTCAATTCCAACAACCCGCTCTGGCGTCGTCGGTTAAGAGCATCCCCGATCATCGTTCCTCTCCTGGCCAGCCGCTTGCCCCTATGCGTGTGAACGTCGACCGCTGCTGACGCGGCGACCACAAGGGGGAGAGGACCATGAGACCGACACGATATGCGACCGCGATGCTGGTGCTGGCGGCGATTGCGGCGGTGGGCTGTTCAAAGCGCGGCGACAGTCCGCAGACGAAAACGGGTGAGTCGAACGAGACGACGCAGACGAAGAATGTCACCACCACGAGCGAGCTTCCATCGACCGCACCCACCGGCGAAGAAGGTTTCACCGCGACGCCGACGCCGGAGATCACCGGGCCGGTGGCCTTCACCGATGGCGAAACGGCGTACCGCGAAAGGAAGTACACGGAGGCGACGAAGATCTTCGAGACCTACACGACGCAGAAGCCCGACAACGCCTGGGGGCACTTCATGTTCGGACTGTCGGCGTCGAAGAGCGGGGACTCGACCAAGGCCGAGAAGGGGTTCGAGGGGGCGTTGGCGATCGATCCCGATCATTTCAAGAGCCTCACGAACCTCAGTCGCGTGCTGATCGAGCAGAAGCGCTACGACGATGCGCTCGACAAATTGATGCATGCAGGGGACGTCGACCCTACTTCCAATGAGGTGTATCGACTGATGGGGCGTGCCTACCACGCCAAGGGTCAGGCGGAAGAAGCCGTGACGTCATATCGTCGGGCCATCGAGTTGGATGAGAAGGACGTCTGGTCGATGAACAACCTCGGGCTCCTCTTCCTGGAGACCAAGCGTGCCGAGGAAGCGCTGCCGCTTCTTGTGAAGGCCGTCGAACTGAAGAAGGACGTGCCGGCGTTCCACAACAACCTGGGCATGGCGCTCGAGCACACGGGGCGCTTCGGAGCCGCGGCCACGGCCTACGCCGGTGCTCTGACGGCGGATCCGACCTATGAGAAGGCCAGGCAGAATCTGACGCGCGTCGAAGGCGTCAAGAAGGACTTCGAGGAGCCCTTCGACTTCGAGAAGGAGGGTGATGCCGCGGCCGGCAGCCGGTAGGCGAAAGGGGTCAGACCCCTTGCTACGACAGGACTCAAGGGGTCTGACCCCAGCGCAGGACTGCGCGCACTTTCACGCGATCGGCTCTGGTTCACCTCATCTCTGACGTCGATAACCAGGCCATCATGCCTCTCTCGCGCATCCGGCACCTGCTCGTCCTCACGGCGCTGATCGTGCCAGCGCATGTGCACGGGCAGGACATCACCTTTCAACTGCTCTTTGACGGCGAACCGCTTCGAGTGACAGCGAAGCCGGATTTTGCGTGCCTGGACCGGACT
>JAICEG010000299.1 GCA_025924295.1 Vicinamibacteria bacterium | reverse complement strand
GAACGGTATGAACACAACCGGATCGGCTTCCGGACCATCCGGCCGCTGCCGTACCGTCGTCGACACGCCAACGATCTGCAGCCACGGAGTCTCGTCACTGCCGGCGCGAATGCGTGCGCCGATGGGATCCTGCGAGGGGAGAAACATCCGCACGAAGCGCTCGTTGACAATCGCTGCCTCGCTGCCAGGACGGCCATCCACTATCGTAAACGCGCGCCCCCGGACGATTGGAACGCCGAGCACCTCGAAGTAACGCTCGCTGGCCGCGACGACCGAGACGACCGGTGGAGTCTCGCCGAACGTACGGCCGTCCACCATCAGCGGCTGCTGTACTCCGCCGCCATACGGCAGGACGCTGGCGTGGGCGACCGACCCGATCTCGTTCGCCGTATCGATCTGCTCATCGAGCCGATCGAAAAACGCCAGGCGTGCCGGCGCCGACGCGTAGGACTCGGGCGGCAACGACACCCACATCGTCACCAACGAGCTGGGATCGATCTGAAACTCCGTGCGCCGACTGTGGAGATCCGCCCGGACAGACCCGACCGCCGTCGCGATCAGCACGAACGTGACGGCGAACTCCGCAGCAAGGAGCGTCGTGATCCACCGCCGGGCGGGACTGGCGACCGTCGCCGACCCGCCGGCGGTGAGCGTGTCCCGAAGGTCGACCTTCATCACGTGCAGCGCGGACGGCAGCCCGCAGACGAACACACTGAAGACACAGACGGCCGTGACCGAGGCGAACACGCGGCCGTCCATGGTGAACGCCATCCAGTAGGGCATGGTCTCCGGCGGCACGATGCCGGAAAGGACGCTCAGCCCGACCCATGCGACGAACAGCCCAACCCCGGCGGCAAGCACCGCCAGGGCGGAGCTCTCCACGAGCAACTGGCGAATCACGCGCCACCTGGTGGCTCCGATGGAGGTTCGAATCGCCACCTCCCTGCCGCGGGTCGCGGCGCGCATCAACAGGAGATTGGCCACGTTGGCACATGCCACGAGCAACACCAGGGCGCCAGCTGTGATGAAGGCGATCCATCCGCGTTGCATGACCGTGGGATTGAGTTGCTCGTTGATCGGGACCACGCGGGTGCGAACGTCATGATTGGTGCCAGGGAGCTCCCGGCTCCAAGCCTCTCCGAACGATGCGACCTCGCTGCGCCCCTGATCGACAGTCGCCGACGGAGATAAACGCGCGAACACCGCGAGCCGTCGCTCCGCTCGCGACTCGCGGACAGCAGTGGGCAGATTCGCCATCGGCCGCCAGATGTCGGCGTTCGCGGGAAACATGAACCCGCGCGGCATCACGCCGATAATCGTGGACGGCATGCCGTTGACCGTGACGGATTGCCCGACGATGCCAGGATCGGAGGCGTAGCGAGTGCTCCACAGCTCACCACCGATAATCACGACGGGCGCGCCACCGGGCCGGTCTTCATCCGATCTGAATGTGCGACCGAGGATGGGCGCGTCGCCGAGCAACTCGAATGCCCCGGCCGAGACATAGGCGCCCGAGACGCGCGCGGGAGGCTGTCGGTTGTCGCCCACTGCGGCGGTAGTGATCGTGTAGGCGGCAACCTGAGAAAATGCGGCCGTCCGGGCACGAAGATCGTCGAACTCGGCGTACGACAGATTACCCGGACGATCCTGCGTCCGCGTCGACACGTACATCACGCGATCGGGCGAATCGATCGGTAGTCCGCGCAGACAGATCGCATTGACGAGGGTGAAGAAGGCCGTGTTGACGCCAATGCCGAGTCCGAGCGCGAGAACGGCGACCGCCGTGAATCCGGGACTGCGCCGCATGGTCCTCACGGCGTGACGGATGTCGCGTTGCAGGTCGTCGAGCCAGACGAACGAACGCGCGTCGCGATGTGCGTCCTGCGCGTGTGCCATGCTGCCCATTGCGCGGCGTGCAGCGAGGCGCGCTTCGTCTCGTGTCATGCCTCGGCGAACGTGCTCGTCTTCGAGCAGCGTGAGATGCGCGCTGACCTCGCGCGCGAGATCGTCCTCCGCCGCCGCGGGGCGCAATGCGTTTTGTAAACGAAGAATGAATCGTCGCATTGTCGACACCGTAGGCCGGGTCTTGTTCTTCAGACCCGGCATCCAGGCGGGTCGACACAACGAGACCCGCCGCACGCTCGCGATTACCCGGCGGGTCCACAGAACAGGACCCGCCCTACGTCGCTACGTCTCGCCCAGCAAGAGCTTGTCGACGAGACCAGCCAGCCGCCGCCAGCGCTCGGCCTGCTTGTCGAGCGCGCGCGTCCCGGTCTTGGTGATCGCGTAGTACTTCGCCTCGCGATTGCTCTCTGTCCGCTGCCAGGTGCCTTTGATCCAGCCCTTCTGCTCGAGACGTACGAGGGCCGGATACAGCGTGCCCTGGTTGAGCATCAGCGGGTGTTCGGCAACCTGCTCGAGACGCGAGGCCAAGCCGTACGCGTGCTGCGGCCCCATCGTCGCCAGCGCCCGAAGGACGATCAGATCGAGTGTGCCCTGCAGCAGTTCGACGCGTTCAGTCATCTCCACTACCCATCCAAGTGAAGTGGTCGCAGAGAGTGCCACGGCCTCTACTTGCCTGTCAAGTAGAGGAGGCAGCTCTATCAGTTGGGAGTTGGGGATTGGGAGTTTATTTCTTGAGGAGCACGAACCCGAGAGGCGGGACGGTCAGGCGGAGTGAGTGCTCGTGGCCGTGGGCGACAACCGGCTCGGTGTGAATGCCGCCGCCGTTGCCCATGTTGCTGCCGCCGTACAACTCGGCGTCGCTGTTGAGAATCTCGCGATACCAGCCGGCCTCGGGCACGCCGACGCGGTACCCGGGGCGCGGGATGGGCGTGAAATTGACGACCATCACGGTGAAGTCGCGCTCCTTGCGCGCACGCCGGATCATCGAGATGACACTGTTCTCATTGTCCTGACAGTCGATCCAGCTGAATCCCTGCCCTTCGAAGTCGACCTCGTGCAGCGACGCTTCGCGTCGATAGGTCTGGTTCAGATCGCGCACCCACGTCTGCAACCCGCGGTGCAGCGGTTCGTCGAGAAGGTGCCAGTCCAGACTCGAGTCGTGATCCCACTCGCGCCACTGGCCGAACTCCGATCCCATGAACATCAGCTTCTTGCCGGGATGCCCGAACATGTAGCCGTACAACGCGCGCAGCGTCGCGTGTTTCTGCCAGAGGTCGCCCGGCATCTTGTCGAGCATCGCGCGCTTGCCGTGGACGACCTCGTCATGCGAGAACGGCAGCACGAAGTTCTCGGTGAACGAATACAGCATCGAGAACGTGATCTGGTTGTGATGCCAGCGACGGTGAACCGGATCCTGCTGGACGTACTGCAGCATGTCGTGCATCCAGCCCATGTTCCACTTGAAGGTGAAGCCCAGCCCGCCAACGTACGTCGGGCGACTGACGGCCGGCCACGCGGTTGACTCTTCGGCCACCGTAATGGTGCCCGGCAATCGACCGTGCGTCACGGTATTGAGGCGCTGCAGGAAGTCGACGGCCTCGAGGTTCTCACGGCCGCCGTACTGATTGGGGATCCATTCACCGTGCGATCGCGAGTAATCGAGGTAGAGCATCGAGGCGACGGCGTCGACGCGCAGGCCGTCGAGGTGGAACTCCTGGAGCCAGTAGAGCGCATTGCTCAGGAGAAACGAGCGCACCTCTGTGCGCCCGTAGTTGAAGATCAGCGTGCCCCAGTCCCGGTGCTCGCCCTGCCGCGGGTCGTCGTGCTCGTAGAGCGCGGTGCCGTCGAAACGGGCGAGCCCGTGCGGATCCTTGGGAAAGTGTCCCGGCACCCAGTCGAGAATCACGCCCAGTCCGTGACGATGACACTCGTCGATGAAGTAACGGAAGTCGTCAGGCGTCCCGAATCGACTGGTCGGCGCGAAGAAGCCGATGACCTGATAGCCCCACGAGCCCGAGAACGGGTGCTCCATCACGGGCATCAGCTCGATGTGCGTGAACCCCTGCTCGCAGACGTACGGGATCAGATCGCGCGCCAGCTCGCGATAGGTCAGGTAGCGCGAGCCCTGCTCGGGTACCCGCCGCCACGAGCCGAGATGCACTTCGTAGATCGACATCGGCCGATCGTGCCAGCCGGCAAACGACTGCCGCTCGTTCATCCAGCCATCGTCGTTCCACTGATACTCGCCCTCCTGCCAGATGATCGACGCACTGTTGGGCGGTACCTCGAAGCGCTGCGCGTAGGGATCGGACTTCTCGAGCAGATGACCGGCCTGCGTGCGAACCTCGTACTTGTAGCAGGCGCCGATCCGAAGATCCGGGATGAACAGTTCCCAGACGCCTGATGGCACGAGACGACGCATCGGGTGAACGCGCCCGTCCCATCCGTTGAAGTCGCCGATCACGCTGACGCGTTGCGCGTTCGGGGCCCACACGGCGAAGTGCACACCGGTGACGTGCCCGATGGTCAGCACATGGGCACCGAACTTCTCCCACGCGCGCAAATGCGTGCCCTCGCTGAAGAGATGCAGGTCGTAGTCCGACAACACCTGGCCGAACTGATAGGGGTCCGCGATGTCGTGCGCCCCGGTCTGGTCGAAGACACGGATGCGGTAGCCGAAGTCTGACTCGCCGCCGTCCAGCGGCACCCGCGCCTCGAAGAGCCCATCCGGGTGCCGGCGGACCATCGGCGTGACCTGGCCGTCCGTGATGAGTTCCACCGCCGACGCGTCTGGCTGCATCGTTCGCACGATGACCGCCGGACGCTGATCGATGGTGACCAGGTGGCGGCCGAGGACGGCGAACGGGTCACTGCTCGTGCCTGTCGCGACCTCGACGATGCGACGTTCCTCGGCCGTGTGGAGAACGGGGCTCACGGGAAAATTGTATCGCGGCCAGCCGACTTGACCGGCTCGGTTGCTGACTTAACGAGTCGAGAGCCTCCACGGTCAAGACGGCTTGCCCCGCGGAGCGGGGCAGAAGACACTGCGGCGAGCGAGGCGGTCTTAGTCAGGCCTCGCTGAGTGCTATTCTCTGTGGATGCCTGTCTACGCAGAGTTCGTCACCAGCGAAGGTAACTTCACGATCCGCCTGTTCGACCAGGAAGCGCCCAACACTGTCGCCAACTTCGTTGGCCTCGCCGAGGGTACCAAAGAGTGGACCGACCCGCGAACGAATCAGAAGGGGAAGCAGCCGTATTACGACGGCACCATCTTTCACCGGGTCATCGATGGCTTCATGATCCAGGGCGGCGACCCGCTCGGCCAGGGGTATGGCGGACCGGGCTACAAGTTCGCCGATGAGTTTCATCCGAACCTGCGGCACAGCAAGCCGGGCATCCTGTCGATGGCCAACGCCGGGCCCAATACCAACGGCGGACAGTTCTTCATCACGCTGGGTCCGACGCCGCACCTCGACAACAAGCACTCGGTGTTCGGCGAAGTCGAAAGCGGGATGGACGTGGTCCGCAAGATCGGCAGCACGCAGACGGGGCCGCGCGATCGTCCGGTCAAGGATGTGGTGATTCAGGCGGTCAAGATCGAGCGCAAGTAGCAACGAAACTGTAAGGGGGTCGGGAGTCATTTGATCAGGACAGTTCCCGTGACCCCGAGGGAAGGTGTCCTCTTCAAATGACTCCCGACCCCGTTACAGATCTGATGCCGCTCGTCTACGACGAGTTGCGCCGCATTGCTGCCGGCTACGTCAGGGGCGAGCGTCCGGGACAGACGCTGCAGGCCACCGCCCTCGTGAACGAAGCGTTCGTGCGCATGGCCGCCGAACGGACGCGTCATTTCAACAGCCGCACGCACTTCCTCGCGATTGCCGCATTGTCGATGCGGCAGATCCTGATTCAGCGCGCACGCGCCCGACGCGCACTCAAGCGCGGCGGCGCACCCGCGCGCGTCACGCTCGACGATCAGCGGGTGGCGCCGGACCGCATTCAGCCCGGCTTCGCCCCGCCCGACCAGGACCACCGCCAGGACATCGATGTACTCGCGCTCGACGAAGCACTCCGCAAGCTCGCGGCGCTCGACGAGACATTGGCGCGGATCGTCGAGCTGCGGTACTTTGGCGGCATGACCGTGGAGGAGACCGCGGAAGCCGTCGGCGTCTCACCCGCGACCGTCAAGCGACAGTGGACGCTGGCGCGTGTCTGGCTGAAGCGAGCGCTCGATGGCGAGCCCGCGCAGGGGCGGGACCACACTGCACCGTGACCCCGGAACAATTCGCGCGCCTCAAGATCGTGTTCCAGGAAGCACTCGATCAGCCGACCGAGGTGCGTCGCGCCTGGCTGCGCGAGGAGTGTGGCGGCGATACCGCGCTGCTGCGCGAGGCTGAGTCGCTGCTCAATACCTTCGACACCGCCGGCGACTTCCTGGAAAACCCGGCGCAAGTCGATCCCGACGATCTCGACACGCTGCTCCCCGGCACCCGCATCGGGCCCTACGAAATCCGGGAGGAGATCGGGCGCGGGGGGATGGGTGTCGTGTACCTCGCGGAAGACATGCGGCTGTAGCGACGCGTCGCGCTCAAGGGGCTGGGCTCGGGCGTGGGCATGCAGCCCGAGCTGCGAGAGCGGCTGCGGCGTGAGGCACGCGGGGCTGGGTCCATCTCTCAGCGCGCTGTCGCCGTCGTCTATGAG
>JAICEG010000298.1 GCA_025924295.1 Vicinamibacteria bacterium | reverse complement strand
GTGATCTACTTTCCTGATCTGCGCACCATTCACACCGGCGATCTCGTCGTGTGGGGCAAGCGGACCGACGGCAGCGCGCTCACGCCGTTCGTCGACCGCGCCAGTGGCGGCAGTCTCGTGGAGTGGATCTCGACGCTCGACGGTGTCCTCACACTCGACTTCGACACGGCCATTCCCGGTCATGGCCCCGTGCTGACGAAGGAGAACGTGCGAGCCTTCAGGCAGAACCTCGTCACGCTGCGACAGCGGATGATAGAGGTCGTCAAGGCGGGAGCGAAGAAAGAGGAGCTGGCGAAGAGACTGAAGACCGACGATCTGGGCTGGCCGTTCCCGCCAGAACGTCTCAACGAGTTGTGGGACGAATTCGGCAAGTAGGCCGGGTCTTGTTCGTCAGACCCGGCATCCGCCGATCTACCGCGTGCCGGACCCCGCCCCGACGTCTTCCCCTCGCAAGAACTTGAGCAGCGGTGGATACAACAGATCAGGTGCTTCGAACTGCGGGTTGTGACCGACGTTCGGAATGATGTACACCTGCCCGCGTTGAACCGACGCGGCCACGCGTCTGGCGCCTCCCGGGTAGTCCGGGCCATCCTTTTCACCGCCAATCACGAGCGTGCGCGCCTTGATTCGCGGCCAGTCGGAGGCCACCGGGTCCGCATAGATGGCCTGTTGTTGCAGGGCGCGCACCATCGCCATGCGCGGCCAGTCGCCGCTCCTGGTCCATCCATAGTGAATCTTCACGTACTTCATGTAATCGGGCTTCCACGTGACGTAGTACGCGCGCATGCCCTTGACGATTTCGCCGTAGTCGCGCGCGAGCGCCGCCTTGTACACCTCCGACGTCTCACGCCACGGCCGCGCATCACGGGCGTCGGTGAGACCGATCTGGTTGATCATCGCGAGATTGGCCACCGTCTGCGGGTACGACGAGGCGAAGCGGCTCGCGACCATTCCACCCATCGAGTGGGTGACGATATCGGTCGTCGTGATGCCGAGATGATCGAGGAGCCGCTTCGTGTTCGACGAGTGGGTGCTGATCGAGTAGTGCAGGATCGGCTTCGAGGATCTCCCGTACCCGATTTGGTCGGGTACGACGACGCGATAGCCCTCCTTGCGGAGGATGGCGATGGTCTCGGTCCAGGCCTCGCCGAAGAAGTTCATCCCGTGGAGCAGGACCACGCTCTTCCCGTTCGGCGTCGCGCTCGGCGCGGCGTCCATGTACGCCATTCGAACGTCCTGGCCTTCGAGGGTGAACGAGAAGTAGTTGACGGGGTGGGGATAGGGGACGTCCTCGAGATTGATGCTCATCGGGCCCCAGTCAACCGGCGGTGCGGGAGGCGGCTCCTGCGCCGCGGTTGCCGCGGGGTTCGCGAGGACTGCACACAAGCCGAGCGCGGCGATCACGGTACGCATGTGAGCACCTCCCGTAGGGCGGGTCCTGGTTCGTGGACCCGCCGGGTCTAAAAAGCAAGACCCGGCCTACAGAGCGTAGTGGGGCGGGTCCTGCTCTGTGCACCCGCCGAGACGCGTCATGGCAGCGCAAACACGAACACGTTGGCGGCGGTGCTCGGCTGCAGTTCCGGCGTCATTCGTCCCGTCGAATTCGCCACGAGCGACGGTCCCGTGGTGACCGCCACGTACTGCTTGCCACCGGCGGCGAACGCGACCGGGAAGCCGCTCACCGGCGCTCCCAGGTTGATCTCCCACAGCACCTTGCCGTTCTTGTCGTCGAACGCCTTGAAGCGGCCGTTGGAGTCGCCGCCGAACACGAGTCCGCCGCCGGTCGCGACGAGCGAGAGCATGCCGGCTCGCTGCTCATGCTTCCAGAGGACCTTCCCGGTTTCCGCCGAGATGGCCCACACTGTTCCGACGTTGGTCGCACCGGGCGCGATAACGCCCGGCATCTGGAGCCCGTACACCAGCTTCGGATCGCGCTGATCGGTTGTCGTCGTCGCGTTCATGCACATGTTCTGCATCGGCATGTACATCGTGTTGGTCGTCGGGCTGTAGGCGCCTGCCGGCCAGTTCTTGCCGCCGTTGCTTCCCGGGCAGATCAACTTGGTCTGGTCCTTGGCCGTGAAGATCGTTTCAGGGTTCACGGTGACCTTGCCGGTCGCGCCGTCGATCGACTGCACGACGTTCTGCATCACCGTCGGGCGGCCCCACAGGAACTCACCGGTCCGCCGGTCGAGCGTGTAGACGATGCCGGTCTTGCCGGGGATGCCGGTGATGACCTTGCGCTTTTCGCCCGGCTTGATCTTCGGATTGATCCAGGTCACTTCCTTCGCGTCAGGTGCGATCGCGGTCTCGACGAGCAGGCGCTCGAACGGATGATCGAGGTCCCAGTGATCGATGACGTGCTGGTAGTACCAGACGATCTTGCCGGTGTCGGCATCAATCGCGAGCGTCGAGTTGTGATAGAGGTGCTGCTTGTCGGTTCCCCCGAGCGTGAACTTCGGCGCCGGGATGGTGACCGAGGTGCCGACGAAGATCAGGTTGGTCTCGGGATCGTAGCTCGGGACCATCCAGGTCCCGACGTGCCAGCGCTGTTCCATCGGCACGCCGCCCCAGGTCTCATCGCCCGGCTCGCCGGGCCGCGGAATCGTGCGCGTGCGCCAGAGCTCCTTGCCCGTCTGCGCATCGTGCGCGGTGACGATGCACGACTCACTGGTGGCAGCGGGCTGACACTGCCGGCCGGTGATGACCTTGCCGTTGGCGATAATCGGCCCGGAGCTGGCGTTGGCCGGCAGGCCCACCTTGAGCACCTGCGTGTCCCAGACCAGATTGCCGGTGCGCGCGTCGACGGCGTAGACGGTGTTGTCAGCGCCTGCGTCGATCAGCGTCGTGCCCCACATCGCCATGTTGCGGTTGGTGCCGCCGTTCACGCCCTCGGGATACTTCCGCTTGTACTCCCACTTGAGATCGCCCGTCCGCGCGTCCATCGCCATGATCAGGTCGCCCGGGTTCGGGATGTACATCGTCCCGTTGTAGACCAGCGGCGTCGCCTCCTGCGTGCGGCCGCTGCCGATGCCGCGCGTCCACACCATCTTGAGGCGCGATACGTTGTTGCGATTGATCTCGTTGAGCGGGCTGTAGCCCCAGCTGTCGAGCGTGCGCCGCCATGTGAGCCAGTCGTTTGGACTGGGCTTCCAGAGCATCTCGTCGGTCACGGGCGTGAACGGGGCGGTCGCAGCAGGCGCCGCCGGTGCTGGAGCCTGGTTCTGCGCGATGACGGTCAGGCCCGCGGTCAGCGTAAGAACGAAAAGGAACAGGACATAGAAACGCTTCATGGCGATCCCTCGGTCGCTGAGTCTATCGCGTGTAATGACCCCGGGGGTGATTTTCTTCGCGAGCAGTGAAAATTACCCCCGGGGTCTTTTATGGCAGCGCGAACACGAACATCTGGCTGCCGGCGCCAGGCTTCAACTCGGGCGTCAGCGTCATCACGCTGCCGGCCACGAGTGATGGCCCCGTGCTCACGGCAACGTACTGCTTGCCGCCGACGGCAAACGTGATCGGATATCCGCTCACCGAGGTACCGAGGTTGACCTCCCACAGCACCTTGCCGGTCTTGTCGTCCAGGGCGCGGAAGAAGCCCTCGGCATCGCCAACGAACACGAGGCCGCCGGCTGTCGCAATGAGAGACAGCGTGCCGGCGCGTTGCTCGTGCTTCCACACCGTCTGGCCAGTCTCGGCCGAGATCGCGTGGACCACGCCGACCTTGTCCATCCCATCGGGCAGCCGCACCTTCGTGTTGATGCCGTACAACGGTCCGTCCACATCCTGCTTGTCCGTGACCACGACTGTCGTCATGCACATGTTCTGCAGCGGCATGTACATCGTGTTGGTCATCGGGTTGTAGGAGCCCGCCGGCCAGTTCTTCCCGCCGTTGAGACTTGGACAGATCAGTCGCTCGTCACCTTGTGCCTTGTAGATCGTCTCCGGGTTGACGGTGACTTCGCCGGTTGCGCCATCGATCTTCGACACGACGTTCTGGGTTATCGTCGGCCGCGCCCACAGGAACTCGCCGGTCTGACGATCCAGCGTGTAGACGATGCCGGTCTTGCCGGGAATGCCAGTCAGCACTTTCCGTTTCTCACCGGGCTTGAGACGCGGATTGATCCAGGTCACCTCTTTCGGATTCGGCGCGACAACCGTATCGACGACGAGCCGCTCGAAAGGGTGATCCAGATCCCAGTGATCGACGAGGTGCTGGTAGTACCAGACGATCTTGCCAGTGTCGGCATTCAGCGCGAGCGTCGAGTTGTGGTACAGGTGTTTCTTGTCGGCGCCACCGAGTAGGAACTTGGGCGCCGGCGAGCTGACGGACGTGCCGATGTAGATCAGATTGAGCTCCGGGTCGTAGCTCGGCACCATCCACGTGCCGACGTGATAGCGGCGCTCGAACGGCACACCACCCCAGGTTTCATCACCTGGCTCACCCGGAGCCGGGATCGTGCGAGTTCGCCACAGCTCCTTGCCCGTTCGCGCGTCATGCGCGGTGATCACGCACGCGTCAGGGCCACCCTCGGGTTCGCACCCGCGTCCTGAGATCACCTTCCCGTTGGCGATGATCGGACCGGAGCTCTGTTGCGCGCCCTTCTGGTAGTCGAGGACCTTCGCCTCCCACGCCAGCTTGCCCGTCTGCGCGTCGAGTGCGTAGATGAAGTCGTCGGCGCTCGTGTCGATGATCGTGGTGCCGTGGATCGCGAGGTTGCGGTTGATCGAGACGAACGGCAGGTACTTGCCGAGGTCGGCGGGTAGCGAGCGCCGGTACTCCCAGAGCAGCCGGCCCGTGGCCGCCTCGAGCGCGGCGATGTAGTCGTTGGGATTCGGCACGTACATGACGCCGTTGTAGACGAGCGGCGTGGCCTCCTGCACGTTGCCCGACCCCATCCCGCGCGACCACACCATACGCAGCTGGTTCACGTTCGATCGGTTCACCTGATCGAGCGGGCTGTATCCCCAGCTGTCGAGCGTGCGTCGCCACATGAGCCAGTGGGCAGGGTCCGGCTTCTGCAGCATGGCGTCGGTGACCGGCTGGAATGGCGCGCGTTGGTTCTGCGCGACGACGGTCATCGACAGGATCGCAACGAAGACGAGGACGAGCGCCGGGCGAATGTGCGTCATGTTCATCCTGAGGCCAGTAGCCTAGCGTGAAATCACCCTTGGGGTCTTGACGTTCCAAACGCCGCACGCGCCGTCACCGGCTCGATCAACAGAAACGCGACGACGGCCCCCACCGCAACCGACGGCAGGACGATCGTGAGCGGTGAGCTCTCGTCGGCAATGAGCAGGCCTCCTGCCAGGAGTGCCGCTGCGAATATCCAGTCGGCGACCCTGATCCAACGGCCAGACTGGTTGTGGACCGACGTGAGCTCGCTCTCGTAGAAGCGCGATGTGAACCACAGGTGCAGGCGCAGGTTCGCGGCGACGATCACTGAGGCCAGTATCGTGATGAAAAACACGCGTCCCCACGTTCCGCCAATGAGTCCGCGCGCGTACCACGCGGGGATGACCATCACCCAGTAGATCAGGGCAGTCGTGCCCTGATGGAACTCCCACCACCACCGTGGCGGGGGCTGGTCCCGTGATACTACCGGACTCGAGGGCTCGGGCGTCGATGGCTGTCCCAGCGCCTGTACGAGTTCGCGCGCGCTCGGACGTCCGGACGGATCCGTCAGCAGGCTTCGATTGATCAGCGTCGTCAGGACACCTTCGGGCCGGTTGACGCGCTCGTTCGTGGCGGGTCGAGCCAATGGATGGTGTCCCGACAGCATTTCGCTGAGCACGACGCCCCACGCATAGACGTCGGCGCGCGGATCGATCGTCCCGCCCAGTAGTTGCTCCGGGGCCATGTAGGCCGGGGTGCCCAGCGCGAAGCCCGTTCGCGTGAGCCGCGACGCATCGGGCCCTTCGACATGTGCGATCCCGAAGTCCACGACCTTCACGCTTCCATCGGAGCGGATCAATACGTTCTCCGGTTTCAGATCGCGGTGGATCACCCCGGCATCGTGCGCGGCGGCCAGTGCAGCTGCGATGTCGGTCGCGATGGTGCGCGCGCGAGCAGGGTCGAGCGGACCCTGCGCGATCACGGCCCGCAGCGTGTCTCCCTCGACATACTCGGACGCCATGAACAGCTGATCGCCGTGCTCTTCCAGCGCATATACGACGGCGACAGCGGGATGAGAGATGGTCGCTGCCGCGCGTGCCTCACGCCGCAGGCGCTCTCGCAGCTCGGGCTGCATGGCCACGGCCGAGGGCAGCGCCTTGAGCGCGACGCGCCGGTTCAGCCGCATGTCTTCCGCGAGGTAGACGACACCCATCCCCCCGCGCCCGATCTCCTCCCGGATTTCGTAGGGCCCGATGCACGTGCCGGGGAGCAGCGTGTCGAGATCGTCGGGATCGACTTGCGCCGGGTTTTCCAGGAAGTCGCCGGCGGTGTCGAAGGTATTGAGCAGCGACTCGGCTTCGCGCAGCAGCGCGGTATCGCCGCCACACTCCTCGCGCAGCCAGGCGCGACGCACCGCGGTCGGCTGATCGAGTGCTTCCTGGAACACGATCTTGAGGCGCGCGAATTGTTCCGGGGTCACGGTGCAGTGTGGTCCCGCCCCTGCGCGGGCTCGCC
>JAICEG010000297.1 GCA_025924295.1 Vicinamibacteria bacterium | reverse complement strand
TCCTTGTAGACACGGTACGCTTCTTCGAACATCTGATCACGACTTGCGAAACGGCTCTCCTCCCAGCAGGCGAGCGGCTGCAGCAGTGCGTTCACGAGACACTTGTTGCAGTACGTGCACGGCCGTTCGGGTGCGTCGTGCCCTGCGGCGAAGCGCTGCGGCATGTCGGGATTGGCCAGCAGACCGCGGGCAATCGTGATGACGTCACAGCGGCCGGCCTTCAGTGCCTCGCGCATCCGGCTGGCGGTCTGCCACCCACCCACGCAGAACACGGGCAAGCCCGACGCCTTCTTGATCTTCTCCGCATCGTCCTGGTTCATGCCTTCGATCTTCTCGGGCAACAGCTTCCCGCCACGCTTGAACGGCATGCGCCTTCCCCAGTTCCACTCCGTGATGCGGCGAAACCACGAGAACTGCATCAGGAAGAAACGGTTGGGGACGCGCGTCCCCTCGTAGAAGAGCGCGGCCATCGCCGTTCTCGAGTCATCGGACGGAAGCAATCCGGCCGGAACGAGCGGGTGCGGAAAGGAATCCCCTTGTGACACGTGAATCGCGTCGAGCCCTGCCTCGGCGAGCCACTTCGACACCTGCATCGTGTCCTCGACCGTGTTCCCGATCCGACGGTTGAACGGCGCGGTGTAGGCGTTGTGCTCGTCTCGCCCGCTCAATTTCATCGACACGAAGAAGTCGCGGCCGACCGCGCTCCGCACCGCTCTCATGACCTCCAGCGTTATTCGGGAGCGTGCCTTCAAGTCGCCGTTGTAGTCGTCGCTGCGATCGTTGATCGCGCTCGACATGAACTGATGCAGGAGATAGCCGTTGCACGCCACGATCTCGATGCCATCAGCCCCGGCTTCACGCGCACGTCGTGCGGCGTTGGCGTATGCCTGCACCAGCTCGTCGATCTCCGCGATGGTCATGCGCCGGCAGCGCAGACCGTAGAGCAGGTCCGGACGATCGGTGGCACTCATCGGCGGCATGCCAGTGAACTCCTTGCGCGGGAGGTCACGCTGCCTGCCAGAGAAGTGGAGCTGGATGATGTAGCGGCAGTCGTGCCGGTGAATCTCGTCGATCAACCGGCGCCACGATGGGACGGTGCGATCGTGGTCGATGCTCGCGTACCCCGGCACGGCAATACCGTCCGTTCGAATGCCGGCATTCGACGAGATGATGGCGCTGATCCCGCCTTGCGCGAATCGCCGGTCCCACGCAATCCTCGCGTCGGACATCGAGCCGTCGTAGTAGTCGACGCGCCCACCGATGCTGGAGCGGACAATCCTGTTCTTGAACGTGAGGCCGTTGATCGTGAGCGGCTGAAAGATCGGATCGGTCGTGGCCATTCGGTTTCCTTTGTGCCGCACATTCTAAAGGCGGATTGTCGGGAGTCGACTGGAATCCAACTCATCCATAGGGCTTTATGGTGCAACGGCGTAGTGGCGAGATATGTCTACAATGCGAGCGTCACGCAGAATCGAGGAGTCGAGGTCGAGCCATGAACAGGAAAACCAGCGCCATCGTCATCGCACTTCTCTTGACGGTGAGCGCCGCATGCGACGACGGCAGTCCATCAACGCCGACGGGTACGGCGGTCGTCATCTACGAGAACACGAACTTCGGAGGTAACAGCCGCGCGGTGGCAGCCGATGCATCCGATCTCGACGCTCTTCCTGGCTGCGGTGGCCCCGGCGCCGACTGGGACGACTGTATCTCCTCGATCCGCGTTCCCAGCGGATGGGAGGTCACCGTCTTCGAACACGATAACTACAGCGGAGCGAGCGCGACGTTCACGAGCGACATCCCGGATCTCCATCAGCACGCGGGCCCCTGCGGCGGTGACTGGGACGACTGCATTTCAGCCATCCAGGTTCGACAGAAATAAGATCTCCCGCGTAAGGATGAGCTTGCGTGTTGACGTCGCGCGGCCACGCGCGGGGTCAACTCGGCGTTGTTCGTGTGCGCCGTTACCCGTATCATGTCCTCCCCGCAACAATTTCGCGTTCTCAAAGGTGGAGCCGGATGGCCAAGGTCGCGACGACTGTGACCGCAACGATAGCTGCACCGAGGAAAGCCTTTTACGACTGGCTCGTTCCCGGCGTGTTCTACAACCAGCTCGAAACCGTACTGCGTGATGAAGCCGGGCTGCCGGGAGTCACGCGCACGACCGGCACGACCGGCCCGTGGGATGTCGCGGGATCGACGCGCATCGTGCACCTGTCGGATGGAACCACGTGTCGCGAGACCGTGAGGACGGCAACCAACCCCGATTACTTCGCGTACCGGCTCACCGAGTTTTCGAGCCGGGTCATCCGCATGCTGGTGCGGGAAGCAAACGGCCAGTGGTGGTTCACCGACGAAGGCGGGAGCACCAAAGCGAAGTGGACGTATACCGCCGAGGGCCGCACCATTCTGGCCATGCCACTCCTGATTCCCGTGATCCGGATCATGTGGAATCGCTACATGCGCTCGGCCCTGAAGAACATCAAGGCTCGCGCGGAGAAAGAAGTGATGAGGGCTTCGCGATGACGCAGTGGGACTTCGATCTGGTTGCCCTGCACGGCGCGCAGGAGATGACCGCCGAGGACCGTGCGTATCGCGGCTCTCGCTACGCTGATGTCCGCAAGGCGATCTACGCGAATCCGTATCGCGGCGGCGTTGCCGGCCAGGAACCGGGGCCGCTGCCCATGTTCAAATCGACCATTCGTAACGCGTGGCGCGGGCTGCTCTTCGGCGAAAACAAGTTCAGACAAGCGTCAGCGCGGTCGATCGATTCGCGCGCCGATCTTCGCTGGGGTTCGGACGGCAAGGGATGGCGGCGCATCATCGCCCCGAACGGCATTTGCGTCCTCGGCACATGGGAGATCACGGCGGATAACCCGTACACCGGGTATTTCGCGAAGGGGTCGAAGGGGCTGACGATCGGCAGAATTTCGTCAGACGGCAACGAAACCAAGCGTGGGCAGCGGCGTTCGATCAGTCTCGGCATGAAGATTTATCCGACGACCGATCCCGAGCATCCCACACCGTTGATACCCGCCAGCATCATCGTTCAGGAAGATCTCGGCGGCATGCGCACCGACTACGTGAACGATGCCGAGATGGTCAACGCGCCGAGCGTCCATGCCTATCGGCGCGGCATCTACTTTCTCATCATGCTGCGCGCGGGTCCGATCTTTCAGCAGCTCGACAAGGTGGGAGACAGCCGGCAACTTCACGAGGTCGCCGAGCTTGGCAAGCCGGCCGATCGTGTGACCAATGCACCTGAACACATGCTGCTCAAGATGACGCCGGGGCAGCAGAAGATCGAGGGCCGTCACCTGGATTTCCGGGAAGAGATCTATCGCCACATCTTCAAGCCAGGTGATGCCAATCCCACGGGAGTGATGGAGTTCGACATCTCGGTTTCCAACTACGGGCGCCGGCGCGGCGTCCAGGGGTTGTCGAGCGTCTCCGTCACCGACTGGCAACGGATCGGCAAATTGAGATTCACTGAGGCGGTCGCGTCCTACAACGCGGACCACGTCGTGCAGTTCCATCATCCCGGCTGGCGTGACGACCGCAACGATCCGTCCACCTACATTCGCGCCAACGAACTCCGCGTGCGGCGCTGAGACACGAGAATCGATCGAGCGGTCGGCATGCCCACATCCTTCGACGTCATCGTCATTGGCAGCGGCTTTGGCGGAGCGATAGCGGCGCGCCGCCTCGCTGAGAAGGGCATGCGCGTGCTGGTGCTCGAGCGGGGTCGCCGCTGGGAACCTTCTCAGTACCCGAGGAAGCCGACCGACGCCTGGATTTACAGTGACGACGAGCCGGCCCGCCACAACGGCTGGCTCGACATGCGCTTCTTCAGGGGCATGACCGTGGCGCAGGCCGCCGGCGTCGGCGGCGGATCGCTGACGTACAGCAGCGTTGCGACGGAAGCCAGCCCCGACGTCTTCACGCAAGGCTGGCCAGCGGAGATCACATACTCAGAGTTGAAGCCGCATTACGACACGGTCGCGCGGGAGATGAACCTCCAGGTGATTCCCGACGGCCAGTTGACGCAGCGCTTCCTGCTCGCCCGCGAGGCCGCGAAGAATCTGGGCTACTCGGATCGGTTTTCAAAGGCTCCGCTCGCCGTGAGCTTCTCCGACGACTGGAACTACCAGCTCGACGATCCGTTCAATCCGAAACACTCGCGTGAGTTCGTCAACGCGCATGGGCAGCGCCAGGGGACGTGCATCCACCTGGGCAACTGCGACATCGGCTGCGACGTACGGGCGAAGAACGGACTCGACGTCAACTACATTCCACGAGCCGAGCAACGGGGCGCCGACGTCCGTCCTCTGCACCTGGTGCGCCAGATCGAGCCAACGGGCAACGCGTACCGCGTCGTATTCGATCGCATCGAGAAGGGACGGCTGATCCGCGGTGAAGAGACCGCCGAACGCGTGGTCCTCGCGGCCGGAAGCCTGGGCACGACCGAGCTGTTGCTGCGTTGCCGCGATCAGCACCGGACGCTCCGCGCGCTGAGCCCGACACTCGGCCGGCGATGGAGCGCAAACGCGAACTTCATCTCGATGGCGACATATCCTGACAAGGACAGCGTCAGGCAATCGACCGGCCCCACCATCGCCAGCGTGCTCGATTTCACGGATGGCAAGTTCAGGGACGAGCGGTTCGTCGTCGAAGACGACGGCTTCCCGAACCTGCTGCTCGCGGCGATCAAGGCGTACCTCGACAACGGGATACGAACCCCGGCCGGCCGGCACCTGCTCAAAGAACTCGAAGAGTACGTCCGCGACGACACACCGTTGCGAAGCCTGTTGCTGTGGCTCGGCGCCGGCAAGGACGCTGGCGACGGACAACTGCGGCTTCGGAGACGTTGGTTCATGCCGTGGAAGCGCGTCCTGAATCTGCTCTGGGAAGTCGAGAACTCCAAGGGCGTCCTCTACGCCATGGAGGCCATGCACCAGAACATGACCGAAGCCACCGGCGGACGCCCGCGCGCGCTTCCGACCTGGCGCCTCTTCAAGAGCCTGGTCACGCTGCACCCGCTGGGCGGGTGCCCGATGGGCGTCTCACCCGACAACGGCGTTGTCGATCATCTCGGCCGGGTCTTCGGCTATCGGAACCTGTTCGTCATCGACGGCGCAATCGTGCCGACGCCGACGGTGCGCAACCCTTCTCACACGATCGCCGCGCTCGCCGAGCGCATCTCCGCTCACGTCTCGTAACAAGAGGAGTCGCCATGCCTCCATCCCACAAGGGATTGCAAGAGCTCTTCACATATCCGTTGATGTCTGCGATCTTCGATCGGCGCACCCGACGAGTGGCGCGCGGCACCTCGGTTGTCTCGGGGCCAATCAGCTACACCAGCCCGAACAAGCCTGAACCGCTCACCCCGCTCGAGGAAGCAGTGCTGGTCGTGTCGACGGGGCTCACCGGCAAGGTGACGATGCACGACGTGCCGGCGAAGAACGACAACGGGAGCGATCGGTTCTCGGCGCCGCTGATCAACGTCCTCGCGCGATCGGCCAGCAGCATCGACAACGCGCACGCCGTCTGGTTCTTCCTGATCAATGACGAGGGCACGTGGCTGATCAGGCACTTCCGCAACCAGGATGCGCTGGCGCTGCTCAGCAAACTGCCGCCGCGCTGGGAAGACTGGAGCGAGAACGACTGGATCTCGGCCGCTGCCGCCGTCAAGCATCGGTTGTACAAGGAGCGGCTCGACTTCCCTCGTCACTGGCCCTACTACTTCATCTGGAACCGCCAGCTCTCGAACCGCCCGGGGACGACCATCCTGCTGCCGATCGTCGACCTCACGCGGCAGTTCATCAACGTCGTCATCAGCCTGCTGTCTGAAGAAGACGGGCAACGCCCGCTGTTCGTCGACGACTGGCAGCGTTTCCGTCCCCGCACGCTGCTCGACTGGGGTGCATGGTTTGCCAGCCTCGTCGGCATCGTGCCCAACATCTCGTATCAGATCATCGGCGGCGCGCGCCGCGGACGCGGCAACTGGCTGAACACCGAGTACCCGGCGCCGATCGGATTCGCCAACACGCTGCGGACCGACTACGAAACGTTCTTTCAGTTGCAGAACCTGATGCTCATCGCTCAGGGCATGGGACTTGGAGCGTGGATTCACGCAGCGGTCGGTTCACCCTACGTGTTCGAGCGCGATCCGGCCAAGGGGAAGTTCGGCATCGAGTTCCGGATGCAGAAGCCGAAGAAGTGGCGGCGCTGGCCGCCGCTGCCGACGACGCTCGACAACCCGATCGGTATCGACGGCATCCTCGAATCGCTGACGCCACCGTACGTTCCATCAATGGATGCCGCCGTCGACAAGGTGATCGAAGAGAAGTACGGACCCGTCGGCACCTACGGCGACAGCACCATCTTCGACCGCGCTTACAAGAAGAACGAATACGGCGACGCGTTCCTGAAGATGGCGAACAAGCGGCCCACACCGCAGGTCGTCGAGTACACGAAAGAGATCTGCAACTACATCTGGGACACCTACGGCCGCTTCCCGGCGCACGTCAACGCCTTCCACCTGCCGGGCGTCTGGCTGCAGTTCTCGCACCTCGAGATGGAGTTCTACGACAAGTACTTCAACGCCGACCTCTATCACCGGCAGGCGAAGCACCACGAGATGTGGGGAGATCACT
>JAICEG010000296.1 GCA_025924295.1 Vicinamibacteria bacterium | reverse complement strand
GGCGCACTTGCAGCGCACTATCAGCAGGCGGGCGTGCGCTGGCAGGCGTTGAAAGCGGCTGGCGCAATCGGGACCGTCGCGATCCCGAATCCGAAGACCGCCGAGCAGCCGTGGGAGCGCACGGTGCCAAGCCGGTTGAACCCTGTGATGACGCTCGTCGATCCCCGCTTCAACGATCTCGCGGGTATGCAGGTCGGCGCTTCGATCAATCCGGCCAGCGCCGAACGATTGTTCACCGGGTCCGGTCATACGTTCGCGGGGCTGCTGGCGATTGCCGACACGAGGAAGGCGCTGCCACGTTTCCCGCTCACCGCATCGCTGCGCGCGCGCGTCACGCTCGAGTCAGTATCGATCGCATCCGATAACGTCGCCGCGCTGCTGCCGGGAAGCGACCCCGCCCTCGCCCGCGAACACGTCGTCCTGACGGCGCACCTCGATCACGTCGGCATCGGCGCACCGGTCAACGGGGATCGCCTGTACAACGGCGCCATGGACAACGCTTCAGGGATAGCCACAATGATCGAGGTAGCGCGAAGCTTATCGGCGGCAACGCCGAAGCCCCGACGCTCCATCGTGTTTCTCGCCGTGACCGGCGAAGAGCACGGCTTGCTCGGCTCCCGCTACTTCGCCGGCGATCCCACCGTCCCGAAGGCGAGCGTCGTCGCGAACATCAACATGGACATGTTCCTGCCGCTCTTTCCGATGAAGTCGGTAATGGTGTTCGGGCTCGACGAATCGGATCTCGGCGATCGCGTGCGCGACGTTGCCGGCAAACGCGGGCTCGGCGTGCGGCCCGACCCGCAGCCCGAACGCAACCGCTTCACGCGCTCGGACCAGTACAGTTTCATCCGTCAGGGCGTGCCCGCGCTCGCGCTGAAAGTCGGCTTCGAGCCAGGCTCGCCCGATGCGGCATTGGAAGCGAAGTGGACCGCGGAGCGCTATCACCTGCCCGCGGACGATCTTCAGCAGCCGTTCGACCTGGGCGCCGCGGTGACCTTCACGCAGTTTGTCGGTGCGCTGACCAGCGACGTCGCGAACCACGCCGCTCGCCCGCGCTGGAAGGCCACGAGCTTCTTCAAGCGCTTCGAACCACGCGGTGAATTCGAAACGAGATGACCCCTGAATAGGAGGAGCGGCACCAATGCGAGAACTCGTGCTCGCCGTCGTCGCAGGTGCGGTCGCTGCGGGTGCCCTGACCACCAGCGCCACGGGACAAGAGCCGAGTGCGACACTCGACACGACCGTCCAGGCGTTTCTCGACCGTCACCGCGGATCGTGGCGGGACCTCAACGTGCCGGAGAGTGACGGCCGGATCCTGCACGACCTGGTCGTCAAGCGCAGGTTCACGCGCGCCCTCGAAATAGGAACGTCCACGGGCCACTCCGGGATTTGGATTGCGTGGGCGCTCGCCAAGACCGGTGGCAAGTTGATTACCGTCGAGATCGATCCGGGCCGGCACCGGACGGCGCTCGCCAACTTCAAGGAAGCCGCTCTCTCCCCGTACATCGATGCACGCCTCGGCGACGCGCATCAGATCGTGCCATCGCTGTCCGGTCCGTTCGACTTCGTGTTCTCCGATGCGGACAAGGACTGGTACAAGAACTACTTGGTCGCCGTGTGGCCCAAGGTCGTTCCTGGCGGCTGCTTTACCGCCCACAACGTCGCGGGCTGGGTACTGGGACGGGGTATTCGCGAGTTCCTGGAGCATCTCAAGAGCCTGCCCGACGCAAACACGATCATGGCCAAGGGCAGCGCGGAGGGAATCTCGATCAGTTGTAAGCGCTGACGAATCACGAACGGCGAGCGGGCTCGAAGAGCTCGATCGGATTGCCGTCCGGATCCTCCACCTGCACCTGCTTCCCGCCTGGACCGGTTTCCATCTCGTTGCGAAACCGAACGTCAGCCTTCTTCAGCGCATCGATGCAGGACGGCAGATCGCTGACCTTGAGGACAATGCGGTTCCAGCCGCCCGGTTCCTGTCTCTGGCCGTTCGGCATCGGGCGCGAGCCGGATGCCCCAGGGCCACTCAGAAGGATGTGCACATCGTCCAGTGACACGCTCGCAAACGCAGGAGGCTGCGCGAGCTGGAGCGCGAAACCGAGACGCTCGGTGTAAAAGGCGACAGCGCGATTCACATCCGCGACCTGGTAGCGAATCCCGTGAAACCCGGCGATGAACGTACGCGCCTGTTCGTGAGCTGAACTCGTCAGAGCCATTTGTCGTTGCCTCCTTCACAACCGTACGTCACGCCACCCGCGGCGGTATTGGAGAAAACTGACCCCGCTCAACGAGCGGCAGATGGTTGGGTTTGGCGCGCACACCTTGCCGGACGAGGTGGCGATGGCGGTTCAGGTACTCGACCGGCGTGAAGCCGGCAAAGATTTCAAAGTCTCGTATGAAGTGCGACTGGTCAGCGTATCCGCAGTCCGCCGCAAGTACCGCCCAGTCAATGCGCATCGCATCGCGGCCGATCCGAGACAACGCGTGCTGGAATCGCCGGATACGGCTGAAGAGTTTTGGCCTCATCGCAACTTCGGCCTTGAACAGCTCGATGAACCGACGTTCACTGAGCCCGACAGCGCGCGCCACCTCCCGCGTTCGAGATCCAGGCTGCGGGCGGCCGAGGATATCGAGGGCGGCTAACACCTCTCGGTGGTGATGCTCGCGACGAGCCAGTTGACCGATCAGCCAGTCCTCGAGCAGGCGGAACCTGTCCATGGCGTCGGAACATTCGACCAGCCGGCGGTGAAGGTCGCGGCTGCGGGGACCACACACATCTCTCAGGTTGACGTGACTCTCGCCGGGCTCACACGAGGCAGAACCGAGGAAGGGCAGAGCACCGCCGAGCCGGAAGTTGATGCCAAGAATCGACGACTCTTCGGTCGCGTCGGTGACGAACGGTGCAGCAGATGGTCTCGACACCATTGCGCCCGTGAACTTTCGGACGCACGCGTCCTCGCGCGCGTCGTAAATCCTGAACTCGTCGTCCTGAAGGTTGAACACGACCTTGAAGGTACCGTCGGGGAAGATTCGCTCTCGTGGAAACGATGAGGCGTAGCGCTCATAGCACCAGAAATTGTGGATGAACTGTCGCAGCGGTGGTCCGGGGCGGTACGAGGAGAACAACACTGACGACCTCCTCAGTTCATCCTTGCAAGAGCCGGCGCCTCATCCTATCCGTACTCACGGCTCCTCGATCATCAACTCGCGAACCGGCGTCCGATCGCTCCAATGCCCCATGTAGCGCTGCTCGCGTGTACCGCCGAGCGCGTACTCGCGGTGAACACCCCGAAAGACCGCGTCCACGAGCCCATCGAACAGCTTCCATGTGCCGAAATAGTCGAGCGCGTTCGTTACCGGCACTTCACGCGATGAGGGCCTCCCAGGCAAACGGGCGAACTGCGGAGCAGGAACGGCATCGACTGCGTCATCATCGACCAGCCGCAACGGTGCTGCGGGTGCGCGATGGTCGGCAACGAGCGAGGGGGCGCCGTGATCGTCCGAGAACAGTCGAACGTAGTCCTTATTCGAGAGCGGGACGGCTGCCGCACCCTTGTAGACCTTTCGCGCGTCGACTTCGCCAACGAAGTCGTCGTCGTCGCCGATGACCGCCAACAGCAACAGGCTCGATGGAAGCCCTGACAGGTCCTCCAGGGGAAACGCGATTGGCGACGACTCGGGCCACGTCTTGCCGGGCGTCACCACCATCAGCGCCAACGGCGGTGGCAGCTCGCCTGCTGCTGCGCGCACCGCGAGATTGCTCACCACCAACCCGCCCATCGAGTGGCCGACGAGCGCAATGCCTCGCTCGTCTGGCCGGACGTGACCAGGCGCATTCAGCGCCTCGATGGCACGCCTGACGGCACCCACTGCGTTTCCGGTGAATGCCGGGACTGGTGTTCGAGCATCCGCCTGGTAGCGAGGAAACACCACGGTGTATCCGCGCCGGACGATGTGCGCTATCCAGCTGCCATAGTGATTGGGGGTGACAGCCGCCCACCCGTGACCGAGGACGACGACGGGAGCGCGTTCGGGGGATGGCCCTGCCGGCTCGAAGAGATACACCTCGCTCGCGCCGCTACCGAGTCGATTGATCGTCACCTGCGAGTGTGCGTACGCTGCGCCGCCTGGCCCGAGCTCAGGTTGTCCCGGAGGAGTCGGCTGCGACCACGGTGGAGGCACGAGCAGCGCCGCGGCCAGGGCGAGCCCCAGAATCAGCGGCGCGGTCATCGCGCACCTCCAGACCGTTTGCGAAACTCGTCACGCCATTCCTCGCGCACCTTCTCGAGCTCGGCCATCTGCGGCTTCGTGAGGATGCGTTTCAGTGCGTCATCGGCATCAGATCTGATCGCCCGAACTTCCTTGGCCATGTTCCGCCGGTCGCGCCGGGACTGTCCGCCATCCCCGCGTTTCTCGAGAACTGCCCGCAGCTTCTCCGCTTCAGACGCGAGCACCGGACGGATCTGTTCCATCTGTGCGTCGGTGAGGTTCAGGCGTCGTTTGATGTCTTCGAGCCGCTGCTGCAGCCGTTGCTGATTGTCTCGATTACCAGGAGTGCCCGCGTTCTGACCGGCCGCGGCCGGCGCGAGCACTGCCAGGGCGAGAATGACTGTTCCAACCACGATCCGCATGATGTGTTCTCCTCTGCGAACAGGCGCTGTTGTGACAGTAGCTGGCTGCTGATGACGGTGCCGTCAGGAGTTGTCGCGATTCGTCTGGCGACATTTCCTGACAAATCTCGAACGCAGAGCAGGCCTGGTCACGGTACCAACTGGAACGGAGACTCATGCTTCCAGCTCGGCTGCATGCACGCGACCGACACGCATCCCCGTGTGGACTGCCACAATGAACGTGAATGAACACGCTGGTACTGGACAGTGCGACTCAATGCCCCGCGTCCTCGTGATCGACGACGACCGCGAGCTCACCGGGATGCTTGCGGACTATCTGGAACCCGAGGGGTTCGTCGTGGACGTCGCGCATACCGGCGAGGAAGGTCTCGCCCAGGCGTTATCGGGGGGATACGGACTCATCGTCCTTGACGTGATGCTGCCGCAGATGAGCGGATTCGACCTGCTGCGCCGCCTGCGCACACAGTCGGATCGTCCGGTCATCATGCTGACCGCACGCGGCCAGGAGATCGATCGCGTCGTCGGGCTGGAGCTTGGCGCCGACGACTACTTGTCGAAACCGTTCAGCGCGCGAGAGCTCCTGGCGCGCATGCACGCGATCCTGCGGCGCAGTGGTCACGATCACAACGCTGCCCTGCTGATTGTCGGCGACGTCGTGATGGACGTGGCGGCGCGGACGGTCAGGCGGGGCGGCACGCTCGTAGACCTCACCTCCCAGGAGTTCGATGTACTGCGAGCACTGCTCGCGGCGGCGGGCGAGGTGGTATCACGCGACCAGCTGTTCGGAGACGTGCTCCATCGCGATTACTCGCCGTTCGACCGAAGCATCGACAATCATGTCAGCAGCCTTCGGAAGAAGCTCGGATCGCACGTGGGTGACGTCGAGCGCATCAAGGCGATTCGCAACACCGGCTACCTTTACGCACGCACGTCGCGACAGTCGCACGGGTAAGGCATGAGCCGGCTGTTTCTGCGCGTGTTCCTGTGGTTCTGGCTCGGATCAACCGCACTGGTGCTGGTGCTGGGCCTGACGCTGGCGGTAGCCGAGCCGGAGGTCGTCACCACCTGGCGCTTCATCGGCCGGACGGCCATGCGCTACCTCGGCGCCGAAGTCGCCAACGTCTTCGAGCGACAGGGCCCGGGCGCCGCGCAGCGGATGATTACCGAGGCCGGACTCGAAGGGCGCGTCCAACTCTGGCTCTACGATGCCGGCGGCAGGCTCGTGGCCGGTCCGGCGCCGCTTGCGTCAGGGGAGGATGCGGTCGAACGGGCGCTGGCCAACGATGATGCCGAGCGCCTGACGGAGAGTGGTCAGCTCCTGCTCGCCAGAAGGACCCGCAGCGCCACTGGGTCGGATTACGTCATCATCTGGGAAGCGCCGCGGCCATGGCGCGGCACACTCCAACTCTCACCGAGGCGTCTTTCGCTTCGCGTCGTGGCGCTGATCTTCACCGGCGGGCTGGTATGCGCGGTACTCGTGTGGCAGATCACGAAACCAATCCGTTCGCTGCGCGCCGCCGCCCGCCGATTTGCCGAGGGCGACCTGTCAGTGCGTGTCGCCGGCCGGCCCGAGCTGCAACGGGGTGATGAGCTCGCCGAGCTGGCGCGCGAGTTCGACCAGATGGCGGCGCGGATCCAAGAATTGATCACCAGCCAGCAGCGGCTGCTCGCGGACATCTCTCACGAACTGCGGTCGCCGCTGGCACGCCTCACGCTCGCGCTCGACCTCGTGAGGCGGCGCATGGGTGATGGCGTCCCCGAACACGACCGCATCGAGCGCGAGATCCGTCGGTTGAACGAGTTGATCGAGCAGTTGCTGACCCTCGCACGCCTGCATGCCCGGCCGGCGGAGCAGCAGGAACTGGTGGACCTCAAGGACCTCCTCAGCGACGTGGTGCGCGACAGCCAGTTCGAGGCAGGGGCCGCCGCCCGCATGGTCACCATCGTCCGTTCGTACGACGCGATGGTCCACGGGAGCCGTTCACTGCTTCGGAGTGCGTTCGAGAACGTGGTGAGGAATGCGCTCCG
>JAICEG010000295.1 GCA_025924295.1 Vicinamibacteria bacterium | reverse complement strand
TGCTCAAGGGCGAGGTCAAGGACGTCCTGCTGCTCGACGTGACGCCGCTGTCACTCGGGATCGAGACGCTGGGCGGTGTGATGACGACGCTCATCAACCGCAATACGACGATTCCGACGCGCAAGAGCGAGGTGTTCTCGACGGCGACCGACAACCAGACCAGCGTCGAGGTGCATGTGCTCCAGGGTGAACGGCAGATGGCGCGCGACAACCGCACGCTCGGTCGCTTCCACCTGGTCGGCCTGCCGCCGGCTCCGCGCGGAATGCCGCAGATCGAGGTCGCGTTCGATATTGATGCCAACGGCATCGTCAACGTGACAGCGAAGGACGTGGCAACCGGCAAGGAGCAGAAGATCACCATCAGCGGCTCCTCGGGCCTCGCCAAAGAGGATGTCGAGCGGATGGTGAAGGACGCTGAAGGCCACGCGGCCGAGGACAAGGCGCGCCGCGAGCTGATCGACGCGCGGAACCAGGCGGACTCGCTGGCGTACTCGGTGGAGAAGACGATCAACGAGAACCGCGATCGATTGCCGGCCGTTGACGTCGAGCGTGTCGAGGGTGCGATTGCGGCCGTGCGCGAGGCCATCAAGGGCGAGCGCCTCGAGGCAGTGCACGCTGCAAGTGCGGAGTTGCAGAAGGCGTCGCATGCGATCGCCGAGCAGCTCTACAAGCAACAGAGTCAGGGCCCGGGCCAGAGCCAGGGGCCCAAAACAGGAGGCCACGACGAGGTCGTCGATGGCGAAGTCGTCGAGGCGTAAGAGGAGAAACAGCAATGACCATTACTCGATTCGATCCGTTTCGTGATCTGAGCCGGTTCTTCGGTGACGTCTACCTGCGCGATGAGGAGCTGACGTCGCGAGGCAACTGGGTGCCGCCGGTGGACATCTTCGAGACCGCGGGGCGTGACCTGGTCATCAAGGCTGAATTGCCGGACATGAGCCGCGAGGACGTCGAGGTGACCGTCGAGAACAACACGCTCACGCTGAAGGGGACGAAGAACTTCCCGGCGGATATCAAGGAAGAGCAGTTCCGCCGTGTCGAGCGCCGCTACGGATCCTTTGTTCGCTCGTTCACCCTGCCGAACACTGTGGACGCGGCGAAGGTCAGTGCCGAATACAAGAACGGCGTGCTCACCGTGAAGCTGCCGTTCCGTGAGGAAGCGAAGCCACGCACGATCAACGTCGAAGTGGCTGCGTAAGTTGTCAACGTAGGCCGGGTCCTGTTCTTCGGACCCGGCTTCCCGTCGTGTCTCTGTGTTAGTCTTCCGGTATGACCGACACAGTCGATCTCCCGGGTCCGGACACACCCGAAGAGCCGGCCCAGGCTCCCGTCGCACCACCCAAGGCGCCTCCCATCGAAAGTCGATTCCTTTTCGTAGACGTTGCTGCGATGCGGGCAAAACAGCTGCGTCGTGGCGCGCTCGTGCGTCTGAGCGACGATGACGGTGCAGAGCACCGGGTGACTCCACACAAAGCCGAGCGCGTCGCGATGGAAGAAGTACGTCGCGGTCTCGTGTTGTACGAGGTGCCTTCATCGGACAAGCCGATCCCGCGAGAGTAGCAACGAGCCCGACGGAACCTTTCAGTTAGGCCTCCCGTAGGGTGGAATAGGATGTTGACCTTCCTGTTCCTGTGCGCCATGGGCCTGGCTTTTGCCGCCCTCATCGCGATTCCGGCGCTCCTGTTCGGGTTCTTCATCTGGGTCATCACGCTTCCGTTCCGCCTTTTCTTCGGCCTGATCTTCGGTCTCTTTGGCCTGGTGTTCGGGCTGATCTTCGGGATCTTCAGGGTCTTCTTCGGCATCATCGGCGGGATTCTGGGGCTGGTCCTGGCGCCCATCGGACTCCTGGTGCTGGGAGTACTGCTGATTGGCGGCTTGATCGTCGGGCTGCTGTCGCTGCTGGCGCCGCTCGTACCTGTGGTGCTGCTCGGGCTGCTCATCTGGGCGATCTACCGGATCGGGTCATCGCGGCGTCCCACCCCCACATTCTGATAATCTCGGCGACATGCCGAGAGTCCGTCTCGTTCTTGCCCTCTTACTGAGTTCCTGGGTTTTCGTCCCCGCGGCGGCGCAGCAGCCGCCCGCTCCGTACCGAATTCTGATCAGCAACGACGATGGTGTGCGCGCGCCTGGACTGGCCGCCGTCGCACAGATTCTCCAGGCGATCGGGCAGATCATCATCGTCGCACCGTCGGAGAACCAGAGCGGGAAAGGGCATTCGATCAACACGAGTGAGCCGATTTTCCGCGAGGACGTCACGCTGCCGAACGGGTTGAAGGCGATCGGTCTGTCGGCAACGCCGGCGACGACGGTCAACGTTGCGATGAGCAACATTCTCAAGCCGCTGCCCGACCTCGTCGTATCGGGAATCAACCGGGGATACAACCTCGGTTACGCGGCGTACCTGTCGGGAACGGTCGGGGCTGCACGAGAGGCTGCGATTCACGGAGTGCCAGCGATCGCGACCTCGGTGGCGGAAGAGAACGCGGCTCGCAACTATGGGGCTGCGGCTGAAGAGGTGCTCGGGGTTGCGCGCCGCGTGAAGCAGTACGGGCTGCCGCCGAACACGTTCCTCAACGTGAACATTCCGCAGATGCCGCAGGGAGGGTACCGCGGCTATCGCATCACCACGCAGGCGCCGCAGAAGGTCGGTGAGGAACGGTTCGCCGAGATGACACATCCTTCCGGCCGCACGATCTACTGGAACGTGTACAAGGAAGGCGGGACGGGTCCCGAGGGCACCGACATCCGGGCGGTCAGCGAGGGCTACGTGTCCGTCACGCCGATGAAGCTTGGCGAGACCGATGCCGCACAGTTCGAGGCACTACGCGCGATTTTCAAGTAGACAGCGAAGCTGACGTCGACACGGAGGCTGAGGATGCGAGTCGCACTTGCTGCCCTGGTAGTGGTCACGATTGTGCTCGGTCACGCTCGAACGCTGGAGGCACAGTCGGCCGATCGCCCGAACGTCGTGCTCATCATCACGGACGATGTGGGGTATGGAGACCTCGGTAGTTATGGTGCCCCCGACGTCAGGACCCCGAACATCGACAGTCTCGCCAAGAACGGCACGCGGTTGACAGACTTCTATGCGGCGCCGAGCTGCTCGCCCACGAGGGCGGCGCTCATCAGCGGGCGTTATCAGCAGCGATTCCGAATCGAGGTGCCGCTTGGTGCGTCCAACGGCCCGGCCGGTGAGCAGGGCCTGCCCGCGACCGGGCGTTCGCTGCCGCAACTGCTGAAGAGCAACGGCTATCGGACCGGCCTGATCGGCAAGTGGCATCTCGGCTACAAGAAAGAGTTCAGCCCCGGCGCGCACGGGTTCGACTACTTCTTCGGCCTCAAGAGCGGACTCATCGACTACTACCAGCACACCGATTCGGCCGGCCAGCACGATTTGTGGGAGAACGATCAGCCCGCGCATGTCACCGGCTACTCAACGGACCTGTTTACCGAGCGCTCGGTCAAGTTCATAGAGGAGAACGCCGGTCAGCCTTTCTTCCTCGAGGTGGCGTACAACGCGGCTCACTGGCCATTCCAGGTTCCGGACCGTCCGTCCGTTGCTCCCGGCAATGGTCGCTTCGTTCAGCCACAGGACGATCCCACGAGCACGCGGAAGGATTACGTCGCGATTCTCGAGCGTGCAGATCGCGGAGTAGGTGAGATCCTTGCGGCGCTCGAGCGCCGCGGCCTGACGCGCAACACGCTGGTGATCTACACGCAGGACAACGGAGGCGAGTGGCTGTCGCGCAATGCGCCGCTGTTTCATCGCAAGCAGTCGATCTGGGAAGGCGGCATTCGCGTTCCGGCTTTGCTCAAGTGGCCCGCACGCATCCCGGCCGGCAGGACGTCGTCGCAGGTGGGAATCGTCATGGATCTCACGGCGACGATTCTTGCAGCGACGAATTCCCCCGTGCCGCCCGAAGCGCGCCTCGAAGGTATGAATCTGCTGCCGCTCCTGCAGCAGGGCGCGAAGCCGGTCGAGCGGACACTCTTCTTCAGGTACACACTTCCCGCGCGCCGCCAGCGCGCCGTTCGTCAGGGCGACTGGAAGCTGCTCCTCGACGGCAACAATCCGATGCTGTTCAATCTCAGGGACGACATGGGAGAGCGTAACGATCTCGCGAGCCAGCGCAGCGACATCGTACGGAAGTTGTTTCCGCTGATCGGCACGTGGGAACAGGACGTCGATGCCGAGGCCAAGGGCGCAGTCAGTACACCGTAGGCCGGGTCCTGCAGTTTGGACCCGGCTCAATCGCGGGCCATCGCCGGCGGGTCTACAGAGCAAGACCCGCCCTACGATTCGACAGGAGCCACATTGTGAAAGCCGTGCGCGTGCATGCCCTCGGTGGGCCCGAAGTGATGCAGTACGAGGACGTCGACGTCCCGCGGCCCGGGCCCGGTGAAGTCCTCATCAAGATTTCAGCAACCGGCCTGAACTATCTGGACGTGCAGTACCGCATCGGTCGCGTCAAGGCCCCGCTGCCATTCACGAATGGCACCGAGGCGGCCGGCGTCGTGAGTGAAGTGGGGAGCGGTGTCACGGACGTCAAGGTCGGTGACCGCGTGGCCTACACGATGATCCTGGGCACGTATGCGGAGTACGCTCTTGCTCCTGCTGCGAGGCTGGTTCCAGTACCGGCCAACCTGGATTTGCGCACTGCAGCGGCGGCACTGCTGCAGGGTCTGACCGCACACTACCTGACGCACAGTACCTATCCGCTCAAGGCGGGGGAGACCGCGCTCGTGCACGCGGCCGCGGGCGGCATCGGCAACGTGCTGACGCAGGTTGCGCGCATCGTCGGCGCACAGGTGATCGCAACGGTCGGATCCGATGCGAAGGCCGAGCTCGCGCGCCAGGCCGGCGCCCATCACGTCATCAACTACTCGACACAGGACTTCGAGCAGGAAGTGAAGAAGATCACCGAGGGGCGCGGTGTGCACGTCGTCTACGACTCGGTCGGGAAGGACACCTTCGACAAGAGCCTCAACTGCCTTCGCCATCGCGGGTATCTCGCGCTGTTCGGTTTCTCGAGCGGGCTGGTGCCGCCGTTCGACCCCGCCATCCTCGGAATCAAGGGATCGCTCTTCCTGACGCGTCCCGGTCTCAATCAGTACATCGCGACGCGGGACGAGTTGATGACGCGCGCGCGCGACCTGTTCAAGTGGATCGGAGATGGGTCGGTGAAGATTCGCATCAATCACACGTTTCCATTGGCGGATGCGGTGAAAGCGCACCAGGAGCTCGAGGCTCGGCGGACGACAGGAAAGGTGCTACTGGACGTTTCGTAGCTGCTTGAGCGCGGTCTGCACCGCATCACGCAGTGAACCGGGACTCCTCGCGAGTTCCTCATTCAAGGCACGCAGGCCGTCGATCGCCTGATCCTGCCTGCCGGCCCTCGCGTCGAGCAGGGCGACGTAGTAGCGAATCGTCTGCCGTCGCGAGTCATCCTTCGCCGCGTAGTCCTCGAACGCCCACTGCAACGTGGTGATGTGATCGTCGGGAGGCACGGCGTCCAGTAGTAATTCCCGTTCCTTGGCGCGGCTCGACGACGACATCGCGAAGTAGTACGGCGACCACAGTGCCTGCGCCTGTGCTCCGTTGAGTGTCTCGTTAGCTCGCCGCATCGCGTCCGCCAGCCGGATCCGTTCGACATCTGCCGCGGGTGTGCGAACGTTGCCGTAGCCTCCCCATTGCAGGACCCGGACAGCCTCGCGCGCCCGCCCCGACTGCAGCGCGGCCTCGAACAATTTCACCGCCTCCGGAACATCATCGTCCTGGAGAAGAACCCAGTGCGCCAGCATCGCGTTGGCGTAAGGATTGACCGGATCGATCTTCAAGGCTTCTTGATACATCTCACTCGGATTCAATCGGCCACCCCCGTCGCGGCGGAGCAGGAACGTGGCCCAGCCGGTGTGCGCGAGCAGATCGGCGCGACGCGGGCCGGTTGCTGACGGCAGTGCCGCATCGATCACGCTCAGGGCCGGCTTGATCGCGTCGCCGAACGATGTTCCGCTCTCAACCCGGACGCTGCGAATCCACTCCATCGCGACGTCCTCCTGTGTCTGTCGAACGATCTCCGACGTTGGCGCCACTTCACGCGCTCGCACCAATGTCGTGAGTGCTTCGACGAACTGGTTTCGACGACGCTGTGCCACCGCCTCGGCCACGAGCGCCTCGGCGCGCCGGGTGTCTTCGACGGTTGTCGTCTGTGATGTGTCTGGAGGCGTGCCGTCACTGCTTCGCAGGACTATGAATGCGGTGAGGCTCGCCGCGATGACAGCAACGGCTGCTGCGGGCCACCAGCGCCACATCCCGCCCAGGCGTGTGGATGTCCCGCCTCCCATGACAGCTTCGAGCCGATCGCAGAGGCGCTCGGCATCGTCGTGAAACTCCGCGTGATCGAGGCTGGTTGCCTGCCGCGTCACGAGTGAAGACAGCGCTGCCGGCAGGTCCTCGGCGCGCGGCATCGTCGCGCCCTGCACGAGCAAGGGTACGACCGGGATATTGCGGCCGAGTGCCGCTTCGACCTCGAGGCGCACGAAGTCCTTTGGGCTGTCGAGTCGGCGTACGCCCGCGGCGTCGACGAGCGAGGTCCAGCGCGGTCCGATGACGACGAGCACCGCGGCCGTCTCCCGCAGCGACGACTGCAGCACCTCCACGAAGTCTCG
>JAICEG010000294.1 GCA_025924295.1 Vicinamibacteria bacterium | reverse complement strand
GATGATGTCGGCCTCCTTGCCGGGCGTCAGCGACCCGATCTTGTGATCCAGCTTCAGGTCCCTGGCGCCTTCCATCGTGGCGAAGCGCAGCACGTCACGCGTGGTGAGCAACTCCGGCAGGTCCGGCGGGTTGTTCTCTTCGAGCGCCCGCTGGTTCACGAACGCGCGCTGTAGCGCCATGGTCGTGCGCATCTGCGTGAACATGTCGGCCGTCAGCGTGCACTCCACGTCGACGCTCAGCGAAGGCTGGATCCCCATCGCCAGCGTCTTCAGGATGGGCGGCATGCCGTGGCGCATGATCATCTCGATCGGCACGGCGAGCGAGACGCCAGCGCCGGCGTCCTTCACCTTCTGCCAGCTCATGTCGGACATGCCGGTCATGTGGATGAACAGGTTGTCCGGCCCGAACTGGTTGGCGGCCGCAAGGGTGTCGAACGTCGGCCCCATGCCAAAACTGCCGACGATGTGCGCCGCGATCGGGATCTTCAGCTCACGACCGATCGCCCAGGCGGCATCGAATCCCGGCAGATAGATTTCGCCGCCCATGATCATCGTCAGCAGCTGGTCATCGGATGAGAAATACTGCTTCTTGATGCGACGAGCATCGGTCGGGTACTGATTGCCGGCGACGTTGCCGGCGCTCTCGAAGTAGCCAAACACGCCGCGCCGGTGAGCATCAGCCAGTCCTTGAATCGCGGCATCGGAGTGTTCGGGCGAGTGATGAATCTGCGAGATATCGTGCACGGTCGTGACGCCACAATCGATCTGGCTGAGTCCGCCAAACAGCTCGTTGATGTAGACATCCCACGGCCGATAGACTGGAGCGAACTTCCCGAGGATGAACTCGAAGTAGTTGATCGCTCCGTGCGGCTTGCCATCGTTGAACAGCAGGCCGTCGGCGAGGAAGCTACGCAAGGCGGTCTCGAACTGGTGATGATGGGTATCGACGAACCCGGGCATGACGATGCGGCCGCGCGCGTCGATGACGGCAGCGCCAGAGGCACGGAGGTTGGGGCCGACGGCCGCGATCTTCCTGCCTTCGATCAGCACGTCAGCTTCTGCGAAATCACCGACCGCAGGGTCCATCGACATGACGTGGCCGCCGCGAATGATGTAGCGGCGTCCCCTTCGGCCGCTGTCCCTCGGGGCGTCATCGTCCTGCGCCGCGGCGGCGCGCTCACTGAACAAGTCCAGTCCCGCGACGGCAGCACCAGTTGCTGCGGAGACCTTCAGGAAGTCACGACGTGAAGTGCACATATTCGCCCTCCTCTCGCGGGAGAAGCATACGGTAAATCAATGTCGATTCTAGTGACGGGAAGCGCCGGCCACCTGGGTGAAGCACTGATGCGGACGCTGCCGGCGGGCGGTCACCGCGCGGTCGGTCTCGACATCAAGCCGTCGCCCTTCACGCAACGCGTTGGTTCGATCGTGAACCGCGACTTCGTGAGGACGTGCATGCAGGGCGTGAAGGTCGTCCTCCACACGGCAACTCTCCACAAGCCGCATGTCGCGACGCACTCCCGCCAGGATTTCCTCGATACCAACGTCACCGGGACGCTGAATCTGCTCGAAGAATCCGCCGCCGCCGGTGTGGAGGTGTTTATCTTCACGAGCACGACGAGTGTCTACGGACGAGCTTTGACCCCGGCTCCTGGTGTTCCGGCCGCGTGGATTACCGAAGACGTCGTTCCGATGCCAAAGAACATCTACGGTGTCACCAAGGTCGCTGCCGAGCAGCTGTGCGAGCTGTTCCACCGCGATCGCGGTCTGCCATGTCTGATCCTCCGCACGTCGCGGTTCTTTCCGGAGGCGGACGACCGCCGCGAGACCAGAGAGATGTATGCCGACACCAACGCCAAGGTGAACGAGGTTCTTTATCGGCGCGCTGATATCGAGGACATCGTCACCGCACACGTGCTCGCGATGGATAGGGCGCGCGCACTCGGATTCGGGCGCTACATCATCAGCGCGACGACGCCGTTCACACCCGACGATCTCGGGGAGCTACGATCCGATGCGCCGGCCGTTGTCAGGCGGCACGTTCCCGAGTACGCCGGCGTCTATGCTGCCCGCGGCTGGAAGATGTTCCCGTCCATCGACCGCGTGTACGTGAACGAGCGGGCACGACGCGAGTTGGGATGGCGGCCGCGATACGACTTCGCCGCTGTCATCGATCACATCCGCCAGGGCCAGGATCATCGCAGTGCTCTCGCACAGGCGATCGGCTCAAAGGGCTATCACGACGTGGTGTTCGAGGATGGGCCCTACCCGACCTGAGTCGACTAGAACACCTGCTGAAACGAGGCGGAGAGGCCGAGGAAGTCGGCGCCGATGGTCGTGTACGCGCCCTTGCTGACTGCAAACCGGACGGCATTGCGTCGGGACAACGGCACCGCCAGGGTTGTGCCTGCGCGTGAGTTCGCCTGGAAGTCCTGCTTGAAGAGACCGCCGACGCTCGTGCGGCCTCCAGTGTAGTAGTTGATGTTGGCGGAGACCCACAGCCCCGGCTTGAACGTCCGCCGAAAACTGAACTGCATTGACGCGAGCGGTTTCTGTGAGCGGACCTGTCCGTTGACGTAGTTGGTGTTGTCGGTGAAGAGCCACGCTCCCCCGTAGATCTCGAACATCCACGGGCCGACGTTGCGAATGATGGCCGCCTCCGGCTTAAACGCCCAGCGATTGCTGCCGAGATTCACGATGCGCTGCGGATCGTATTGCCCGGTCGGGGCGATGATCATCACGCTGGCCCCGATGTTCAGCCGAGCCTGACCTGCCGTGGCGAATTCGGGCATCCGCCGCGCGGGTGAGCCGTAGAGGTTCATTCCGACCCGAATGCGGATGTCGCCCGGTCCAAATCGATCGGCAACCGCGGGCTCGCCGAGGTAGAGGCCCTCGAGGTGACCACTGATGATCGGCAGCGCCACCAGCAGAGTCGACGAGCGGCCCACGAGGTCGACCGACCTGCCGTAAGACAGGACCGTCGTGTGAATGGTGGCGCTGCCCTCTTCGATCGGTAGCGACGGATCAAACGTCACGTCGCCATCGTTGAGGACGTAGCCCAGGTTGAAGACGTTGACGCCGACGGGAGAGACCGTATACGCGCCTGGCTCGAGTTCCTGCGCTGATGCGGGCCATGACAGCGAGACCGCAAGCAGGGTCAGGAAAGCCAGGCGCCGCATGCTAGCCAACGAGCTTCATTTTCCGCATCTCGCTGACGGCGCCCTTGACGAGGTCTTTGATGAAGTCCTGCAGGTTCTTTGGATCTCTCGTTTCACTGGTCGCGGCCCAGACGAGTTGATCACGTGTGAGGTCGTAGACGAGCGTCTCGACGGTGATGGTGGTCGTATCTCTCGCCCCCAGAGGCGTGACGTAGGCGCTGCTCCACCCGTAGCCGTAATAGCCCCAGAAGCTCGGGTAGTAGCCGGACGACCAGACGACTGCCGTGTACTCTCGTCCCTTCTCCGCGCGCACCGGACGCAGGGCCACGACACCTTCCACCTTGGCCCGCTCGAACCATCCCTTGGCCGATTCGACGCTCTTCAATTCCTCGCGTGGCACAAAGCGATACGTTGGCGTACCCATGACACCTCGCCCGCTCAACTCTCGCGTGAGCGCCTCCTCCCCCGACATCTGCAGCGACTGATTGTCGGTGATCACGAGGGCAGCGACCTTCTTGCCGGCGAAGTTGAGCCGCGAGACCTCGGGAGACTTCCACACGTTGAGAAACTTCGGCGCGGCGATGACGACCGTTGCGGCGAACGTCACAAGGATGCCAATACAAAGTCGATGCATGCGCACGTCCTCTCACTCGAATCCACGGTAAGTCTTGAACCGGACCGCCCGGGCAATCAATATTGTCCATCGATGAAGCCCAAACCGGTAACCCGGAATCCAGCTCACCTCTTCGCGGCCGTCAGGAAGGCGGGGCTCACGCTGCCAGACGTCGAAGCCACGACCCGATACGACGGTTCGCCGATTCTGAGGCTGGGCGGCGTGTTCATGGCTGGCCTCGCCTCGCATGCGTCTGCGGAGGTCGGGACGCTCGTCGTCAGGATGGCGGTGGAAGAGCGTGACGTGCTCGTCGAGGAGGCTCCAGAAACCTACTACGTCACGGACCACTACCGACCGCATCCTGTCGTGCTGGTGCGGCTACTGCACATCGACCAGGCCGCACTCCGCGACCTGCTGTCTACCGCGTGGCGCATGGCCGCGGTGAAGGCCAGATACCGCGGGCGGGCGAAGCGGCCCTCATAAGCCACGGCCGGCAGCGGGTGCAAGGTTCCCGGGCTTCTCCGTTCCAAGGACAGGAGGAGCTATGAACCGCTTTTTAGCCTGCCTGATTCTTGCCGGCGTTGCACTCGTCAGCTATCCGCGCGCCACCGTCGTGGCGTCGCCGGCCAGCCCGAAGACAGATGTCGACATCCTGGTTGGAGGCGTTCCTCAGCGCCATTACGCCCACGCAGACCGTTGGTATGTCGAGGCGATCAAGGGCCGGGAGTATGCGATCCGGCTGCACAACCAGTACAGCGTCCGGGTCGCAATCGCTCTTTCGGTCGACGGCCTGAACACCATCGATGCGCGTGCGACGACCGCTTCGGACGCGCGAAAGTGGGTACTCGACCCTTTCGAGACGGTCACGATCAGTGGCTGGCAGACGAGCCGGACGCACGCGCGCCGCTTCGAGTTCACGACCGAGGAGCAGTCCTACGGCAAGGCCCTTGGGAAGACGGCCAACCTCGGCGTGATTTCAGCGGCGTTCTTCAGAGAGCGAGTCCCGGTCATGAGCCTCGTGGACCCGCCACGCGACCGCGCGCGTATCGAGTCGGCGCCGCAATCGCCGGCGCCTGCGGCCGAGGCGTCAGCGTCGGGTGCAGGCAAGCGAGCCGACAACGAGTACGCCGCCACCGGCATGGGCCGCCGAACGGAGCATGCCGTCCAGCAGGTCTGGCTCGATATCGAGGACTCACCTGCGAAGACCGTCACCATCCGCTACGAGTTCCGGCCGCAGCTGGTCAGGCTCGGGATCCTGCCGTCTTCACCCGTGGTCGATCCGCTCAGTCGTCGCGAAGGTGCACGCGGGTTCGAGCCCGAGTTCAGCCCGGAAGTTCCCATTCGACGATAGCCGTGGGCAGTGGCGATCTTTTTCAACGCAGGGACGGTCGGCTTCGATACAGTTCCGGACATGAAACTCGATGGCAAGGTCGCTGTCGTCACTGGGGCAACGAAAGGGATCGGCCGGGGTGTCGCGCGTGAACTGGCGCAGCACGGCGCCCACGTTTACGGCACCGGGCGCTCTGCGCCCGAGCGCCAACAACTCGACGAGCGGACGACGCTGCTCCGCTGCGATCACAGCGTTGATGCCGAGGTCGATGCGGTCTTCGAGGCCGTCCTGAAGGACCATGGCGGCATCGACATCCTGGTCAACGCGGTGTGGGGCGGCTACGACCGCATGATGGAGGATGGCCAGTTCACCTGGCCACACCCCTTCTGGGAACAGCCGCTCTGGCGCTGGGATGCGATGTTCAGCGCCGGGGTCCGCGCCCACTATCGCGCAAGTCAGCTCGCGGCCAGAGGGATGGTTGCGAAGCAGGCTGGATTGATCGTCAACATCTCGCACTGGGCCGCACAGAAACATATCGGCAACGTCGCGTACGGAGTGTCGAAGGCTGCCACGGACAAAATGACGGCCGACATGGCGACCGAGTTGAAGCGCGATGGCGTCGTTGCCGTGTCGCTCTACCCGGGAATGGTGCGCACGGAGAAGGTCATGGAAGCCGCGCAGTGGCTCGATCTCAGTAACTCCGAGTCACCTGAGTTCATCGGGCGTGCGGTGGTCGCTCTGGCAGCCGATCCTGATGCGATTCGGCACTCGGGGAAGACGCTCGTTGTTGCAGCGCTGGCGCAGGAGTATGGCTTCATCGACGTCGACGGGAAGTCCCCTCGTCCGCTGACGCTGGCCGACGTGTGATCACTGTGCCAGCGCACTCAGCCGCTGCACATAGAGGTCGAGAACACGAGCACGTGCCCACGCGTGAATGTGTATAGTGTTCCCCGCAGGCACGCTCCCGAACCCAAATGGCCAAAAGGAAGTACGCATCCGTTGCCGAGTACATCGCCACCCAACCGAAGGGAGCACGAGGTGTGCTCAGCCAAGTCCGGAGCGTCATTCGCAAGGCACTGCCGAAGGCCGACGAAGTCATCTCGTACCAGATACCGGCCTACAAACTGAACGGCCGGATCGTCATCTACTTCGCCGGATGGAAACATCACTATTCGATCTACCCGGCCACGAAGCGTCTCGTCACGGCGTTCACGAAGGAACTCTCACCCTACGAGGTCAACAACAAGGGGACCATCCGATTTCCGCTGTCAGAGCCGGTCCCGGCGAAGCTGCTCGCCGCGCTTGCGAAGTTTCGCGCGACGGAAGCGGGAGAAGCCATGTCAAAGGCCAAGGCGGAACCCAAGACCAGGGTGACCACTGCCAGCCCAGCCGCGTTCATCAGGCAGGTGGAGGACGAACGGCGACGCCGCGACTGCCAGGAAGTACTCGCGCTCATGCAGGGCGTGACCGGCGACGCCCCCAAGATGTGGGGCACGAGCATCGTCGGATTTGGTCGATATCGCTATAAATATGCAGACGGGCGCGAGGCCGAGAGCCTGTTGACAGGGTTCTCACCCCGCAAACAGAATCT
>JAICEG010000293.1 GCA_025924295.1 Vicinamibacteria bacterium | reverse complement strand
CTTCACGCCCCACGGCTCCGACGCCTTGTCGAGCTCGGCGACGACCGACATGGTGATGTTCATTCGCTCTTCGAAAGTGCGATCGAGATCGATCTTGCCGATTTCGCTGCGCAGCGTCGTCTGCGCGAGTTGCGAGATGGCGAACAGGTAGTCGGAAATCCCGTACGAGGCGCGCTCGGCGTTGAGCACCTTGAGATACAGCACACCGTCCACGCCGACCTGCACGTTGTCGCGGGTGATGCAGACCTGCGCCGGGATGTCGAATGCCGCTTCCTTCAGCGAATGCCGATAGCGGATGACGTCGAGGAAAGGCCACAGCACGTGAAATCCGGCACCCAGCGTCCCCGAGTAGCGGCCGAGGCGCTCGACGACGTATGCGTTCTGCTGCGGGACAACGACCGCAGTCTTGGCGATGACGATCAGCACCAGGACCGCGAGGATCAGCAGCACCACCAGACCAGGGCTCACCAGCATCAGACGGCCTCCTCCGGCTTGACGAGCAGCGTGAGACGCTCGGCGCGAACGACGACGCAGCGATGACCGCGGGCGAGTGGTGTGGAGCCCGCATTCCGGGCGCTCCATGTCGTGCCGCGCAGTTCCACGCGGCCGTTCGCACCCGCGCCCATGTCTTCGAGCACCGTTCCCGTTTCGCCGGCCAGCGTATCGATGTCAGCGGCGCCCGCCCCCAGATTCAGCTTTCGCATGAGCGGGTTGCGGAACAGGACGAGCGATGCGATCGAGGCCACCGAGAACAGGAGCCACTGCAGCCAATTCGCTTCTATCAGGCCGCTGCCGGCGAGGCCTGCGACGACGATCGCGGCAACGCCGAAGAAGATGATGTAGAAGCCGCCGGAACTGACCATTTCCAGTGCGATCAGCACGAGCCCGAGGACGAGCCAGTACCACCAGGTCATTGTGTGAGTGGGCCGATTATCGTGGTTCTCGGCCCTTCAATGCAATGTGACGAAGGAAGACGGTGTGCAGTTCAACGAGTGCAAAAGCCTGCATCGCGGACTGCGCGGGGATACTAGAGAAAGCGCACGCGCTGCGTTCCCGCCGCCGTGACGAACACGCGCAGATTGTTGGAGCCGGGATCGGCAGGGTGAATGAAGAACCCGTTTCCCTCGCCGCGGTAGCCGAGCGTGGAGCCGACCATGACCTCGCGATCGCGAAACGTCACTTCGACCTTCCGCCCCTGCGGCGGCTCCAGGAAGTCCTTGCCGTCGACGCGGGTTGGATCGCCCACGAACTCACGGACGAAAAACAGCGCCTTGAGCTGCGCGAGCGGGATGTACGTCGAGTCACCCTGGCGCGGATTCGGCGACAGGTGCAGCTGACTTTTGGACGGATGGAAGTCGTTGGTGTAGCCGTAGACGATGCGGCCGTCGTTGAACCTCGCGATGACTTTCTGCCACCCCGCGCTGCGTTCAGCGCGCGCGACACGAACGACCGACGGCTCGCGCCGCGCCGTGAGCTCGGGCATCGTCAGCGGTCGCTTGAACGCGCATGCTCCCTGATACTTGAGGATCTCTCCCAGCGACGCCATGCGGCAGCGGAGCACCCGTGACGGAATCAGGATGGGGCTGTCAGGCCCGGTGAGCTCCACCACCACGTTCGCATCACGCGTCAGCGCCCTCTCGGTTTCGAGCAGGACACCGCCGGCGGAGATATCGATGATGCGGACGTCCGCGCCGTACTTGATTCGCGCGCCGCGCAGCCATCTCAAGTCGCTCGCCTTGAGCCGCTCGTGCAGCCGGCGATTGGAGTCGACATCGACGGCAATCTCCATCGAATCGCCGATGCAGACGACGTCGGGAACCGTTCTGTGCAATTCCGCGCTTGCCATCACAACCTCGGTTGGGATTGTGCAACCTCGACGCCATGACGCGCGTTGCCGCCAGGATGCACGTGGTTCTGGACTTACGGAGATAATCGGCAGAGTGGCGCGTCGCGCGCACGTTCTGTTTTGGAACAGAATCCAGTGAACTCAGATTTTCCGAGGCGTGAAGATGTCGAAAGAACAATTCCCCGTAACGAAGACCGATGAGGAGTGGAGACGAGTGCTCACGCCCGAACAGTACGCCGTACTGCGTGGCCACGGCACCGAGTTTCCCGGTTCATGTGCGCTGCTGACCGAGCACCGGCCAGGCACGTTCAGCTGCGTTGCGTGTGGGCAGCCACTCTTCGTCGCGGATCGGAAGTTCGAAAGCGGGACCGGCTGGCCGAGTTTCTTCGCGCCTATCGAGGGTTCCATCGGCACCACGATCGATCGCAGTCATGGGATGACGCGGACCGAGGTGCATTGCAGCCGGTGCGGTAGCCACCTTGGACACGTGTTCCCCGACGGCCCTCCGCCAACCGGACTGCGTTACTGCATCAACGGCGTTGCGCTGAACTTCAGGACGAACGAAGAGCTCAAGAACGAAGAACGTTCGTAGTTCTTCGTTCAGAGGCTCCGGCAGGGAGGATGCTGGCAGTCGCAGCGCAGCTCGATCTTGTCGCCTGCCTGCTTGCAGTGATCGCTGCAGTACTTGCCGAACGGTCCTTTAGGCTCGACGGTGCAATTACAGGCCGGGTGGGCACATTTGGTCGGTCCAGCCATGTCGACCCTCCGTAGTTCGGACTCTACGCCTCTTCACGTTGGCGCACAAGCCGAGGAGGGACGTTGATGAGTTGGGCGTTACTGCTCAGGCGACGCTATCGACGAGGTGCCGCCAGTGAAGCTGCCACTCTTCGGGAACCGTCGCGCCGCAGAGTCGATTCGATTCGCTGTCGTGCTGCCAGACCACTCGCACGGGGACCGAGATGGCAGCTTTCGGGAACGTGATACGGAACGACTGCTTGGACAGCGCACTGGAGTCGCGCTTGCCGATGAAGCGCAGGCCACCATAACTCACGTCGAGGACGCGAACGAAGGTGTCGTCGACACGCGCGTTCAGTTCACCGCTTGGACGACGACGCGGCCAGCGGCGAGCCAGTGAAAAGCTCTCGCCGTTCTCCGTGACCGGCAGACGCCGTTCGACGACGGCCAGCAGTTGCGATGGCTTGACCGGTTTGAGCAGGAAGTCCGCGCCGAGCTCCCGCGCCTCCGCCTCGAGGCCGCGATCGGCGTAGCCGGTGACGATGATGACCGGGATGCGCTGAGGATTGACGGCCGCCAGATACAGACCATTGAATTCCGCGAGCCGCAGATCGGTGATGACCAGGTCCGGAGTGTTGGATGAGAGCAGGTTGAGCGCGTCGGTCATCGACGCCGTTTCGGTGACGTCGTATCCCGCGCCAGTAAGAAGTTGGGCCATGCCGCGCCGCGTCGCGGTGTCGTCTTCAACAACGAGGATTCGGAAAGCCATACGCTACTGCTAGGCAAGGGCCAGACCAACACGAATTTAATCGATTTTATAGGCAGATGTGACTTGGATGCTCACGCTCCGTCGTGGTTTCATACGATTGTGAAAACGGCCGAGACGACCTTGTGATCTCCCGTGCATCGTCTCGGGCGGGTTGGGGAAGTATGTTTTCGATCGCCGGGCGCCTCAGACTCGGGTCGTTCGGGAAGCGAGGTCTACGATGATGACAAGACGGACGCTCGGCCTGCTCGCCCTTGCGGCGCTGGTGTCACTGGGATCGGTTCACGCGCTCGACGCGCAGCGCGCGGGGCGGTCCGAGCCGGCTGCCCCCGCCCTCTCACCGGAAAAACTGAAGCGCCTTACGGCCGAGCTCGACGGCTACGTCGCAGCAGGAAAGCTGGCCGGGGGCGTCCTGTGGGTTGGCCGGCGTGGTCAGCCGGCATACGTGCGCGCGTTCGGTCAGCGCGATGTGGAATCGCGTGCGCCGATGCGTGAAGACACGATGTTTCGCATCGCGTCCCAGACCAAGGCTCTCGTCAGCACCGCCACGCTGATGCTGCAGGAAGAAGGCAAGCTGCTGATTGGCGATCCGGTCTCGAAGTACCTCCCCGAATTCCGCGAGACGACCGTCGCTGTTCCCAAAGCCGGAGGCGGCTACGACGTCGTCAAGGCACGCCGGCCGATCACCATTCGGGATCTGCTGACGCATACCTCAGGTGTGAGCTACGGTGCCGGCCCTGCAGCTGATCGGTGGAATGCCGCAGGCATCACCGGTTGGTACTTCGCCGATCGGAAGGAGCCGATCAGGGAAACCGTGTCACGAATGGCGAGCCTGCCATTCGACGCGCAGCCCGGCGAGCGCTGGGTCTACGGCTACAGCACCGACATCCTCGGCGCGCTGATCGAGCAGGCGAGTGGGCAGAGCCTTGACGAACTGCTCAGGTCGAAGATCTTCGTGCCCCTTGGAATGAAGGACACGTCCTTCTACGTGCCTGAGTCGCAACGCGACCGGCTGGCGACGGTGTACTCACTCGGGACGACCGGCCGCATCGAGCGCACGCCCGATCAGGGTGGAATGGTCAGTCAGGGCGCATATGCGTCGGGCCCGCGCCGCAGCTTCTCGGGAGGCGCCGGCCTGGTGTCGACCGCGCGCGATTACGCCCGCTTCCTGCAGATGATGCTGAATGGTGGTGAACTCGACGGCGTTCGCCTCCTCAGCCGGCAAACAGTGGAGTTGATGACCAGCAACCATCTCCGCGGTGTCGCCTTCAACGAAGGCCAGGGCTTTGGTCTCGGCTTTTCTGTCGTCACCGATCTGGGTGCGCGTGGTACTCCGGGCTCGGTTGGTGAGTACGGATGGGGCGGTGCATATCACTCGACCTATTGGGTCGATCCGAAAGAGCAGATGGTCGTCGTCTATCTGACGCAGCTGATACCGGCTGGCGATGTCGACGATCACGCAAAGGTGCGCGCGCTGCTGTACGCGGCTATTGAATAGCGGCGCCTCGTTCTTCGAGAAGCTCGCGCAGCACCGAGCGATGACAGTGCGCCTCATCGGCGCAGTAGCAGCCGACCGCCAGGTTCGTGCGGTGCGAGAGGGCGGCAAGGAGATCGAGTAGCCGCGCCGCCTCGGGGCGTTTCATCTCGCTGCGATACCGCCTCACGAACGCCTTCCATCTGGCCGGGTCGTCGCCGGTCTGCTTCGCGACCTTCAGCAATGCCTCACTGGGCGCGGCTTCCGGAACCCAGACGTCGTAGAAGTCGCGCGCTGTCAGCTGGCTCTTCGCAACGCCGCGCGGCGGTCGCCGGACAGTTCCAAGGCGCAGGCCCTCGTCGCGAGCGCGCGGGCTGCCGAGCCTGACGATTCGAATCGCCACTCCCAGGAGTCTAGCCTTCTTCAGCGCCGTTGGGGTTGGTATGCTCGGCGCATGCTGCCTGACAGCCTGGAGATCTCGACTGACCCCGCGCGAATCGATGTGGACATGGTGCATCGATTCCTGAGCACGTCGTACTGGGGGCAGGGTCGCTCGCGCGAAACGGTCGAGCGCTCGATCGCCAATTCGATCGCGTTCGGCGCGTACATCTCCGGACGGCAGGTGGCCTTCGCGCGGGTTGTCACCGACCGCGCCATATTTGGCTACCTTGCCGATGTCTTCGTCGTGCCGGAACTTCGCGGGCGCGGCATCGCGAAGGCGCTGATGCGGGCCGTCCTGTCACATCCCGATCTTGCCGGACTCAGGCTCATTCTCCTGCGAACTCGAGACGCGCATGGACTGTATGCGCAGTTCGGTTTCGAGGCGGCCACCAACCCGCACGAATTGATGGTTTTGACGCGGGATACAGCTTCAGTCTGACCTCAGCGCGTCGAGTGGGCTCAGCCTCGCCGCTCGACGCGCCGGGAGCCAGCACGCCAGCAGTGCGACACCGAGCAGAAAGAGCGTGGTGGCGAAGAAGACAACCGGGTCGCGGGGACTGACCTGAAAGAGCAGCGATTGGATCCAGCGGCTACCGGCGAACGCTGCGACCAGGCCGACCGCGATGCCGATCAGCGTTACGCCGCCACCCTGGCACAGGATCATGCTCGCAACGCTGCGAGGCTCGGCGCCCATGGCGAGCCGGACTCCGATCTCCCCTGTGCGCTGGGTCACGATGTACGAGACGACACCGTAGATGCCGATCGCTCCCAGCAGCAACGCCACGACCGCGGCGATGGCGAGCAGCACCATCGTGAACGACGTCTGATCTGAGGCGCGGTCCACGATCTCCTGGAGCTCGCGCACCTGCGCCATTGCCAGGTTCGAATCGATCTCGTCGATGGCGCTGCGCACGGCACCCGCGAGCTGCAGCGGCGGTGTCCTCGATCGCACGATGTAGTTGGTCGTCGCGACGTCTGGTCCGACGAGCGCCTCCCTCGGTATGTCGGGCCCACCGGCGATCGACATCGCCATATACATATGCGGCATCGGGGACGGCTCGTTGAGCGCCATCGTCGGAGTGTTCGAGACGATGCCGACGATCGTCAGCCACTGATTGGGAGGAATCTTCGGGTTGGGTGGCGCGCCCGACCTGACGCGACGTCCAATCGCATCCTGGCCGGGAAAGTACGCGTCGGCGAATGCTTTGTTCACGACCACGTTCGGCTCGCCACGATCGATGTCTCCGCGCTCGATGGTGCGCCCGCGGAGCAGTGTCATGCCCAGCGCCTCGTTGAAGCTCCCGCCGATCGCGCGGAAGAACACCCACGGTCGGATGCGCGTCGGGTCGTCGAGCTCTCCCTCGACCCGTAGCCCATTGCCATAACATCCTGAGCCGATGGGCAGGCATGTCGTTGTCGATGCGGCAATCACACCGGGCACCGCTGCCAGGCGATCGAGAAT
>JAICEG010000292.1 GCA_025924295.1 Vicinamibacteria bacterium | reverse complement strand
TTCACCTGTCACTGACGGACGCCGAGATCCCCAGGGCACAGGCCTGGTATGCGAAGACCTTTGGTGGGAAACCGGGCACTCGCAACGACGCGCCGATCGTCGACTTACCAGGTGTCCAAATCCGGTTCGCCAAGGCCGACACCAAACAGGTGCCTACTCGAGGCCGTGTGCTCGACCACATCGGTTTCGACGTGAAGGATCACGCGGCGTTCGTGAAGAAACTCGAGGCGGAAGGGATCAAGCTCGACGAACCGGTCCGCAAGGGATCGACCGGCAACACCATTACCTACATCACCGATCCCTGGGGAACGCGCATCGAAATCGTCCAGCGGTTGCCGCTCGGGCCGCCGGTGTCAACCAACTAGTCAAGGGCTCCGCCCTTGATATCCCGGCGAAGCCCTCGACCATCGAGCTCTCTAGAGGGTATCGAGAAACGCGAGGAGTGCGGCCCGCGCCTTCCGCGGCAAGTGCCTGAACCGCTCGCGCGCGCGTTCCGCTTCGCCACCGTGCCAGAGTATGGCTTCTTCGGGCGACCGGGCCCGGCCGTCGTGCAACAGTCCACTCTGGCCGCTGACGGTGGAGAGCAGCCCCAGACCCCACAGCGGTGGTGTGCGCCACTCGCTGCCCGACGCCAGTCCCTCGCTCACGGCGTCAGCCAACTGCGGACCCAGATCGTGCAGCAGCAGATCGGTATGAGGCTGAATCGCCTGACGCGTGAGCTCGGGCCATCCTGGTAGCTCGCCCGTGATCATCTGCCGTCGGTGGCAGGCAGTGCACCCGATGCTCTCGAAGAGCGCTTCGCCCTCACGCACGGCTGGTTCTGTCCATCGTCTGCGCGCAGGCACTGCGAGCGCTCGCATGTAGTGGACCAACGCGGTGATCTCTCCGTTATCGATCTCCGCTTCACGCTGCTGAGCCTTCCCGTGAACACCATCGCTCACACTCGAACCTGGCGGTATGACACCCAGGTCCGCGTTGAGCGCCGCGGCGGATTGGGCGGCGAGCGACGGCTGCGACGCTTTCCAGCCGAAGCGCCCTGGCACGCTGCGTCCGGTCACGGCATCGCGGATCTCCCGCACGATGCCGGACACACCGTCGCCGTCCGCATCGTCAGGATCGGCGAACCTGCGGATCTCCTGGTCCGAGACCGCTTCGAGCAGCCCGAGACCGAAGACGGCGGGCGGCACGCGGAGCGACAGTCGCGTCTCTGGATCGAGCGGCCCGTACGCGAGCGCGCTCACGTGAATGGTCGGCCGCCGCAGTGTGTAACCGTCCCCGTCAGGATAACGGTCGTGAATCTCTTCCCAGTCCACGCGGACGTGTGCGGGAGCGGGCACGCCGTAACCCGTGCGTCTGAGTTGGATTCCGTATACGGGATCACCTCCGGGTGACGGTCCGCCCAGCCGCACGAGATTGACTGGGCCGCCCACGTGATCGGCGCGCGGTCCCCGGCCATCGTGATAGTGGCACTCGGCGCAAGAGACCGCGTCCGCCCACGGTCCGCGTTCCGGCCACTGTCGCAGGAAGCGCTCCTTGTCTGCGCGGAACTCGGTCCAGCGAAACGGACCGAGATTCGCGAGCGCCCTGCCGAACGCGGTCGGTCCGTCATCGAAGACCGTGGTGTCGCCACCGAGATATTCCTCGCGGGACTGAGTTGCGGCGACCGTGGAGAAGACCGCCGCCGCACCGAGTACGACAATAGCCGCGGCAGCCCGGTGGAAGGGCCGCACGTGCCGCGAGCGGTTCATCGCAGGCTCTCCGACAGGATCGCGAACGAAGGCGCGTCGCTCCGCACCGTCATCGTGTCGAAGCCCAGATAGGGATAGTGGCCCCCGGGGCGCACCTCCTCTACCAGACGCACTTCGTTGCCGGTGACAACGGCGCCATTCGGCAGGCGGATGGGGACAGATCTGGACCCGACGATCGTGACCATGCACGCACCGTCGAAGAGCGTGTGGAACTCGGTCGTGAATACACAGAACTCGGGAACTGCCGTGCAGAACTCGAGGAGAACATCGACGTGCGTCGTGGATGGCAGGCTGCCAATGGCCCCGGCCAGCCGCCCGTTGTTGTAGACCTGTGCCGTGAATGTGGGTGTGGTCGTGGCGCCGGTGAAGACGCCACGCACCTCGAGGGTGTCGCCATTCTGCCGTAGCAGACCACTGCCGATCCGCCGGCCGTCCGCGAGGGCGCTCCAAGACAGGTTCAACGGCGGCATTCCTGCGGCGGGCACATCGACGCGCGCGGCCCAACTCGTCGACCCCTCCTTCTTCACGGCGACACCGTCCTTGCCGGTCGGGCCCAGGCCAATGACGTCGAGCGCTCCGCGCGAAGGGTCCAGTCGCAATGTGGCATCGCCAACGGCTGTGTGCGGGAAACCTTTAAAGACCACGGGCGGCGATTGCGCGTGGGCAAGAGCGGCGCCGGCCATCAGGACGGCGACGATCCGGGACGACGCGACGAGAACTTGAAACGATTTCGACATGGCAATCACTCCTTATCGCGCCAGCGGAGCGGGCGTTCCGCCCATCCGCGAAGCGGACGGGCAAGCCCGCATTCCCGGCGCTGGTGTGAGAACGAGCGGGCCAGTCGTTTCCCCTCATCTCGATCAGTCGCGATGCGAAACATGTCCCTACAACGCGACCCACGCCTTCCGCTTGACGCATCCGCTGCGAACGCTGACGAGACGGTTGCGTCACCGCCAGCCGAGTCGCGGTGGACCGCGCTCGCCGCGATGATGGCGCGCGCCGTCCGCAGGCAGTGCCCGGCCTGGCTCAGCGACTGCGCCGACGATATTGCTCAGGCCGCATTGATCAAGGTCATGACAGCTGAGCGGCGGGCTGAGGGAGAACGCCCTCTCTCGTCGTTCTATCTCCACAGGGCGGCGCACAGCGCGCTGGTGGACGAGATTCGCCGGCGTCAGCGGCGACAGGAGATCTCGTTGGAGGGGAGCGGGGAACCTGCAGACCAGGAGCCCCGTTTCGAGCCGAGCGCTCCGGGTGATCCGGAGAGCACCGCGTCGTTTCGCGAACTGGGCGAGGCGGTCCGGGATTGCCTCCTGTGCCTGAAACGGGAACGCCGGCTGGCGGTCGCACTCTACCTGAAGGGCCACTCCGTGCCGGAGACCGCCCGCATCCTCGGGTGGGAGCTGAAGCGTACCGACAACCTGATCTACCGCGGTCTCGCCGACCTGCGGCAGTGTCTGTTGAGGAAAGGGCACAGGCCGTGAGCGCAGCGGATCCGAAAGACGTCGCGCGATTGCGCCAGGCGTTCGCCTCGATCGAGGACGATGGCGCCAACGATCCCGTCGATGCGGACCGCATCTTCGATGCACTGCATGGCGATCTGAGTCCCGAGGAGCGGCACGCGGTCATCGAGCAGCTCGTCACCAATCCGGCAGCTGCGGCCGCGTGGCGGCTGGCGCGCGAGATGGGACCGAGCGCCGCACACGCAGGCGCGCTCGATCGTGCTCCGGACGAACGCCGGCAATCCGCGCAATGGAAATGGTTGTCTGTCGCCGCGGCGACAGTGATGGCGATCGGCCTGGGATGGCAACTGATGCATTGGCGCGGGACGGATGCGCCGACCTATCGGAGTGTGGAATCGAAATCGATCGCATCCGCACTGGAGCCAGGTGCTGATCTCTCGCGCGCACGACCGACTCTGCGCTGGACGGGCATCGACGGTGCGCGGTATCGCGTGAGGGTGCTCACCGCCGATCTGCAGGCGCTCGACGAATCACCGGAGGCGCCCGCTCTCGAATACACGCTCAACGAGGCGACGCTCGCGCGCATCCCGCCGGGTGCTCTGATCCTGTGGCAGGTCGAAGCGCGGATCCCCGGTGAGGTGGTCATCACGTCGCCGACGTTCAGTACCCGTGTGCCATGACGGCACGGGGCGGACAGCCCCCGGCAATCCATTGGTGCAATCGATACCCGCGCCACGAGGTGATGAGTCATGTGGAACAACGATCACGAGTCCAGCCAGGGTCTGACGCGATGGGGTCTCGCTCGTCGGTGGTTCGCGATATGTGTGCTCACCGGGGCCCTGCTTCCCGCGCTCGGCACCGCACAGACGTCAGGTGGTCCAACGACGGTCCTGAAATCAGCCCTGCACTCGATCTTCGAAGGGCATACCCTTCTGCTCACGGTCACCGAAGTCGGATCGACGACCTCGACGTCCACGGTGACTATCGAGTTCCTCGACGCGAAGGACCAACGGCTCGGGTTCGCCTCCGGCACGCTGAAGCGTAAGGGCCACGTGCAACTGCCGGTCGCTATCCCTGCCGGAGCCGGCTTTCAACGGCTGCGTGCCATCGTGAAAATCACACCGCTGACAAATGGCGCGGGGAGCGAGCCGATCGTCGGACTCGAGGATCTCGACATCACTTCGAAACAGGTCACACCGAAGGGACTCTTTTCCGTTGGGCCGATCGGAGACGACGGTGCCGAAGGCGATTGCGGCGGCGGCTGGCAGGTGAACCGCTTGACGCTGGGACAGCCCAACCCGTAGCACTGGTCTAGAGGCCTGCGTTGTTACCGGGCATTCGTTCGTCGCACGCGTGGCGCGCACTGGGCGCGTCGCTCGTAATCCTCGCATTGGCGGCGACGAGTCGTGAGCCCACTCTCGTTGTCGCCGCCGCGGGTGTGATGCCGCCGTTCGCGGACTGCGAACCTCCAGCCGGTCAGCGCTGGTCGTACGACAACCTGATGTGCCTGCGGCAGGCGGGCACGACCCACGACGTGCGCGAAGAGGTCGTTGGCCGGCTTCGAGCGATGGGAGCCGGCGACGTCGAGCATCCATGGCCGACGCTCGTGCTCGCTCACGTCACGCTCGACCAATTGCAGCGCGCACAAGCCATCGCGCTTTATGAAACGGCGGCCACGGGGTTCGCGCGATCGGGTGAAGCGGAGGGCGAGGTCGTCGCGCGGCAGAACCTCGCGAACCAGTTCCGGCTGCGCGGCGAGATCGACATCGCCGCAAGTCACGTCGCGAGGGCGGTGGCTGCGGCGGAGGCGTCGAAGGATCCGCTGCTCATCGCACGTGGGGCTGTCATCGAGGCGGTGCATTCGATGGTCACCGGTGGCGACATCGGCCGCGTGCATCGCGTGCTGGCACGGGCGGATCGCCTGGTGCCGCCCACGGCGCCGATCGGCTTGCGCCGCACAATCCTTTTCAACCTCGCACAGGCAAGCTTGCACCTGGGCTATGCCGGTGCGGCGATTGACGCGCTCGAGCGCCATCGCGCTCTGCGCGCCGAGGACGGATCAGCACAGAGCACGGCCGCCGTGGAGTTCAACCTGCTTGCCGCGCGACTCATGCTGGCGGAACGGCGCCCGCTGGCCGGTGTGCGCGATCGGCTTGTCGCCAATGCCGAGGCCGTGCTCGCCGAGGCGACGGCCTCGACGCACGGGATGGCCGAGGCCTATGCACATCGGGTCCTCGGCGAACTGCTGGCGGCGAGCGATCCGGAGCGCGCCGCGCTCCACGTGCAGCGGTGCCTCGACATCGAAGCGGCGCTCGGTTATCCGCGCCTGCGCGCCGAATGCCTGTGGTGGCTCTCGCGAGTCCAGTCCTCCCGCGATGCGCGCCTGGCCGAGCAGTCGAGCGAGAGAGCGCTGTCGCTGCTCGACAAAGAGCGAGACCGCACGTCGCTGGCCTACGCATGGCAAGCGAGATTGCGGCTGGTGTGGCGCACCTTGCCCGAAGATCAGGCCATCGCGCAATCACGAGAGGCGCTCGACGCCATCGAACGCTTACGATCCAGCCAGGCGGGTGAAAGCAGCCGCGCAGGGTTGTTCAGCAACTGGACACGCGACTACAAGTGGCTCACGGGTCAGCTGCTCCAGGCGCGTCAGCCGCGACTGGCGGAGGCCTTCGAGGTTGGCGAACGTCTGCGGGCGCGCGTGCTTCTGGAGCGGCTGGCCCGGGCTGGCGCGACGAGCGGCAACGCCGAGGGCCCCGTGGCGAGCGGTCAACTCCAGCCGCGCATCGTCGACACACAACGACGGCTGCTCTCGCCGCTCGCGGAATCCGAGCGTCGTACCTTGCTCGACCAGTTGCGGCTGCTGGAGCTCGAACAGGAAGAGCTTACCGAAGGCCGCTTCCCGGCCCTTCCGGAGAGCGCTATTCCATTTGCCTCCCTCGACGATGTTCAGCGGATGCTCGCCGACGACGAGGTCATGATCTGGTTTTCCATCGCCCCATCGATAGACGTGTACGACGAGTTCGGCGGCGGCTCCTGGAGCGTGACCATTACACCCCAGACGGCTACCTTCCATCGCCTGACGCCCGGCGACGACCTGGATGCCCAGGTGGCGGGACTGCTCGGCCTGTTGCGGCAACGCAGTACCGCGCCGAATGTATGGGCGCCGGCCGCGCGCCGGCTCGGCGAGACACTGCTCGGTGACGCGCTCGCTCAACTGCCGCAGACGGTCACGCGGCTCATCATCGTGACCGACGGACCGCTGCATCGGATGCCGTTCGAAGCGCTCTCGCTCGAGTCCGGCAAAATGTTGGGTGAGCGATTCGACATCAGCGTGACGCCGTCCGCCACGCTGTGGGCGCAGACGCGAGCAAGCCGCGCGTCGTCTGGTGCCGGCGTGCTCGTGCTCGCCGATCCCGACGTGCCGCGTGGCAGCCCGGACGGAACCGTGCATCTTGCTCCGCTCCCCGGCGCACGACGCGAGGCCCAGGAGATCGCCAGCATCCTGAATCTGCGTTCGAACGACGTGCTGCAGGG
>JAICEG010000291.1 GCA_025924295.1 Vicinamibacteria bacterium | reverse complement strand
TCGTGATCGCGGCGGGGACGTACTGGTTCGTCCAGCGGGTGTTCTTCCCGGTCGGCGCATGAACGGCTCCACTGCTCATGATCAGTCTCTTCCTGGCGATGGCGTTGATGGTGGCAATGCAGCCGAACTCCGCATCGCGCGATCGCCCGGTTGATGCCGGTGTCGCGCAGGCGCTGGCCAGCGAGCGCGCGTCGACGATCCGCGACCTGCGCTACGACCTGACGTTCAGCATCCCGTCATCCAAAGGCGATCCCATTCGCGGCCGGGCGGTCGTGCAGCTGGCACTCCAGTCGCCATCGCGGGTGGTCTTCGATTTCTCGCAGCCGCGCAAGAACGTGCTCAGCGTCAAAATCGAAGGTGCCGATGTTGCCGCCGACTTCGTGAACGGTCACGTCGTCGTTCCGGCGAGCGCGACGCGCGCAGGGGTGAATCGGATCGAGCTCGAGTTCATCGCCGGCGACGAGGCACTCAATCGCAACGACGAGTTCCTCTACACGCTCTTCGTGCCTTCGCGTGCGCGTCTGGTGTTTCCCTGTTTCGACCAGCCCGATCTGAAGGCGCGCTATCGCCTGAGGCTCGAAGTGCCCGACGGATGGCAGGCGGTCGCGAACGGAGCCGTCAGCGAGACTCGCGTGAGCGGAACGGGTGGGTCGGTCTCCTCCGTGACGACGGTGGAGTTCGTCGAGACGCAGCCACTGCCCACGTATCTCTTTGCGTTCGCGGCGGGGAAGTTCTCCGTCGAGACGGCGACTCGCAACGGCCGCGAGTTCCGGATGTTTCACCGCGAGACGGATGGCGCCAAGGTCGTTCGGAACCGGGACGCCATTTTCGATCTCCATGCCCGCGCGCTTGCCTGGCTCGAGCCCTACACGGCCATTCCCTATCCATGGGGCAAGTTTGATTTCGTGCTGATTCCGTCCTTCCAGTTCGGCGGCATGGAGCACGCCGGGGCAATCTTCTACGACGCGGAAGACCTGCTGCTGGACGAATCAGCGACGCAGAATCAGCTGCTCGAGCGCGCGAGCGTGATCGCTCACGAGACGGCGCACATGTGGTTCGGCGATCTGGTCACCATGCGGTGGTTCGACGATGTGTGGCTGAAGGAAGTGTTCGCCAACTTCATGGCCGCAAAGATCGTGAACCCGTCGTTTCCCGAGTTGAATCACGAGCTGCGGTTTCTGCTTGCCCATCATCCCGGCGCCTACCAGGTGGATCGGACGGCGGGCACCAATCCGATTCGGCAACCGCTGGCGAACCTCGATGACGCCGGCCAGATGTATGGCGCCATCATCTACCAGAAGGCGCCGGTCGTCATGCGGCAGCTCGAGCTGATACTCGGAGAGAACACCTTTCGCGACGGCTTGCGCGAATACCTGAAGCGATTCGCCTACGGCAACGCCACGTGGAACGATCTGGTCCGCGTCCTGGACGCTCGCACGAACCGTGATCTCGTGCAGTGGAGTCGCGCGTGGGTCGAGGAGCGCGGCCGTCCCACGTTTACGACCCAGGTGCGAGTCAACGAGCGCAGTCAGCTCGAAGGCGTCGACTTACTCTCGGAGGATCCGCTCGATCGCGGGGTGTTGTGGCCTGAACGGCTTCACGTCGTCCTCGGTTACCCGACCGCTGCGCGAACGGTGTCGGTCGACGTGACGCGCGATCGCACGTCGGTTCGTACGCCGCGTGGCCTCGGCCGGCCGCTGTACGTGCTGCCGAGCGGCGACGGCCTGGGCTACGGGCTGTTCCTTCTGGATGATGTGAGTCGCGACTACCTGCTCGCCCATATCGAGGAGGTCCCCGACGCGCTGATACGGGGCGCGGCGTGGGTCACGCTTTGGGACAACCTCATTGAGCAACGAATCGAGCCGAGCGTTCTGTTTGCAACCGCGTTGCGCGCGCTGCCGCGCGAGACCGACGAACAGAATGCGCAGCGCATTCTGGCTTACACGACGCGGCTCTTCTGGCGCTACCTGCCCAACGACGTTCGACTGGCGCAGACGTCCATGCTCGAGGCCGTGTTGCGTGCCGGCATCGATCGCAGCCGCACGCAGAGCCAGAAGGCGGCGTGGTTCAACGCCTATCGTGGCACGGCGCTCTCACCGGAGGGACTCGCGTGGCTCGAACGGGTATGGCGCCGCCAGGAGACCGTGCCGGGACTGACGCTCGCGGAACCCGATGAACTGACCCTTGCGCTCGAGTTGGCCGTGCGTGAAGTGCCGCGCTGGGATGAGATCCTGCAACTGCAGGCGAGCCGCACGCAGAACCCGGATCGCAAGGCGCGTTTCGAGTTCGTCATGCCCGCACTCTCAGCGGACCCGGCCGTCAGGGAACGTGCGTTCGCGCGCCTGTCGTTCGTCGAGAACCGGCGGCGCGAGCCGTGGGTGCTCGAATCGCTGCAGTACCTCAATCATCCGCTTCGACAGGTGCATGCCCGGCGCTTCGTTCTCCCGGCGCTCGGGCTGCTGCGCGATGTGCAGCGCACCGGCGACATCTTCTTCCCGACGCGGTGGATGGATGCCACGCTGGGCGGCCACAGCTCCCCAGCGGTTGCTGCCATCGTCCAGGACTTCCTGGCCGGCGAGCTTCAGTATCCGCAGCGGCTTCGCTGGACCATTCTCACCGCTGCGGATGAACTCCTGCGCCGCAGCGACGCGATCCGCTGATCGCCGTTCGCCGACAACGTCGTGTCCGGCTTCAGCCGGACCTCGTGCGCTACTTCGGCCGATACGCGACGCGCGCGACCTCAGAGATCGGCACCGGCGCAACCGTCGCACGAATCTCGGCCTGGCCATGGCGTTCGACTGTCGGCTTCGTCGACCCGCGACCCGGTTCGCCCCAGACCAGCGTGACCTCAGTGCCCGGCGAGGCGTACGCATTGTCGACAATGGCCAGCGAGATCAGCGCGCGTTCGTTGTAGATGTAGCCGGTGTAGGTCGAGAGGCCGATCGTCTTTCCGTGCACGGCCACCCGGTCGTACGGCAGCGTCGAGTAGTTGGCGAGAGGAAGATCGATGTACTTGGTGATGTCACCGCCCTCGCTGAACAGCGATCGGAACGCGCGGGCCACATCATCGCCATTCCAGACGAGCGTCACCTTCTGGCGGGGAGGATTCGATGCCATCTTTTCCAGAGCGGCACGTCCGACGAACTCGTGATCGAACTTGACGAACGGTCCGTACCCGAGGTCGTATGGCGTCAGGTAGTAGTCCCTGATGTCTTCCGAGGTGTAGCTTCCGCCGAGCGACGCCATCGCCTCATAGCTCTTCGAGGTCAACCACTGTCGATACGGCTTGAGTTTCTCGCCGGTGTAGACCGCAGGAAGGGGAGAGGGGATCCATCCGGACTCGAGACAGCTTGTCGGGTACGTTCGTGCTCCGACCTGTCGAATCCCGTACTCGCGACCGGCTTCGATGATCGCGGCGCGCACTGATTCGGCCTGCGCCCAGGGGCCGAAGAGTTCCCATCCCGGCTGACCCACCATGCCGTGACGCAGGGCCCGGACCGTGGACCCGGCGATCGTGATGTCTCCCATATTGAAGAACCGGATGTCGGGCGCCGGTTTGCCCGTCACTTTCTCGATCACCTTCAACGCGTTGGGACCCTGCACCTGAAATCGGAACAGCTTGCGCGATCCTCGATTGACGAAGGATCGCTCGTCGCGCTCGACGGTGACCTTGTAGTTGCCGGTCGCCTGGTTGTACTCGACCCAGTTGAGCGCGGAGGGACGCCCGACGAGACTCAGCCTGTTCTCTGAGAGGAAGAAGAGGATGGCGTCACCGATGACATATCCCTCGTGGTTGCAGGCAATGAACTGCTTGGCCTGGTTGACCTTGAAGTTCTTGAAGCTGTTCACACCCAGATCGGAGAGGAGCTTCAGCGCGTCCGGCCCCTCGATGTAGAGGTCCGTCATGTGATGCGACTGGTCGAAGAGCGCACAGGTCTCACGCCACGAGCGCTGCTCGTCTCTCCAGTTGGTGAACTCAGCGGGCACAACGGGAAACGCGTACGGCCCAATCTGCGAGTTGCGCAGCATCTGCACGGGGCTGCCGGCGCTCTGCAGCACGTCCTCCAGGCTCTGTTGACTCATAACGGCTCGCGACTCCTGCTCGGTAGATGCATCGGGTGTGGTGCGTGTTTCGTCGAAGAACAGCAGATTATACCTGCTGCGATATCAGTTCGTCTGAGCGCGCCCGATCGCCGTGGAGCGTTGGGCTCGTGTTCGTAGAAGCGCTCGAAAAATCAGCAGGTGTCCGGCAAGCGCCGCCAGCACCATCACGGCCGGCAGCCACACGAACGGTGGGTAGGTGACCCAGATGTTCAGATGGTCGTCGCCGAAGTAGCGGAAGCGCGGGGTGGCCAGGATTGCGACCGTGACCACGTTGATGAGCAGTGCAAGACCGAGAAGATTCCACCCGGCGACTACCATGGGACCGGCGCGCCGCGTCGCCGTCAGGAACGCAACCGGTATCGCGGTGATACCGGTGATGATGTCGAAGTTCAGGCCGGAATAACTCAGTTGAACCGGCATGATTCCGCGCTCGTACATGCCGTGCATCGCCAGTTCGAGCGGGAGCCTGAACGCCTGGACCAGGACGAGGACCCAGAGAGGTATGGTCGCGACAATGCGGGTGCCGAGGCGACTGTGAGCAATCACCACGGCCAGCGTGACGATGGCGACGACGAGAAACATGAGTGGTGGAGGGTTGCGGTCCCACTTGCGCAGGATGCCCGACCGGGCGGTCGTCCACGTGAGTGCCATCCATCCCGCACCGGCCGTTGCGGTGAGGATCGCGACGCGTCGTGCTGCCGCCCTTCCGACACCCGAACGGTTCCACGCTTCCGCCGTTCCCCATGCCAGCAGGCCGACGAGCACGAGCGGCATCACAACAAAAGTGAAGGGCGCCGGCGCGAAGGTTTCGTAATCGGCCACGGCCGCACAATATATCGCTGGGTTTGATTTGCGTCATGCGTTCGGCCGACCTTGCTGTTGTATCCTGATCGGCGGCCCTTTGTGAGCTCCTCGCCGCCTTCACCAACCATTCTGATTCTTGGCAATCTCCCGCCGGGCCCTTCGGGCGCGCTGGCGTCGAAGTATGCCCTGGTGAAGAGCGAGGGCCCGATGGCTGCCGAAACCGTGCGCGAGAACGAGCCGGATCTCATCGTGGCGCCGTTGTCTGCCCCCGGTTTCGATCCGGTGGCCTTCCTCACGGAGGTCCGCCACGATCCGGCCCTGTCTCGCGTTCCGGTCCTGCTGGTCGCCGATCAGGCGCGCAATTCCCGCCAGGTGGCACAGGCGATCGAAGCGGGTGCGGACTGTGTCGACGCCTCGGTCGACCCCGGCGTCCTCGTGGCCACGGCATCGACCCTGATCAAGCGTCGCGTGCGCGAACGCGAGACCGATGCGCGACATCAGGCACTTGAAGCTCGTGTCGCGCACCTCGAGGCGGAACTGCATGCGGTTCACAAGAACGCGCACCAGATCGAGGCGCTTGGCCGTCTCGCCGGCGGCGTTGCGCACAACTTCAACAACCTGTTGACGGTGGTGCTCGTCTCGTCGGAATTGCTCATGGGCGATCTTCCCGAGGGAAGCCCCGAATGGGTCCATGCGCGCGAGACGCACGAGGCGGCGAGCCGCGCGGCCGGTCTCACCAATCAGCTGCTGGCGTTTTCCCGACGCCAGATGCTCAGGCCGGTGAACCTGAATCTGAACGATGTCCTTGCAAATCTGACGGACATCCTGACCAACACGCTCGGCAATCAGATCGAGTTGAAGATCGTCCCTGAGGACGGCATTCCGCCGGTCTACGTCGATGTGACGCAGATGCGTCGCGTGGTGATCGACCTGGCGATTCACGCGCGTGAAGGGATGCCGAACGGCGGCCTCCTCGTCATGGAGACCCGTCGCGTGGTCCTGACCGAAGCGTACGTGGCCGACCGGGTGAATGTGCGGCCGGGTGTGTACGTGCTGCTGTCGATCAGCGACACCGGTCCGGGGATGGACGTCGACACGCAGTTGCGCCTGTTCGAGCCCTTCTTTACGACGAAGAAACACGGCAACCCGGATCTGGGTCTCTCAACCGTGTACGGAATCGTCAAGCAGAGCGGCGGGTACATCTGGGTCTACAGCGAACCAGGGCGAGGGACCACGTTCAAGATCTATCTGCCGGAAGCGACCGCGCCACGCGTCCGCGCGGCCGGCGCCGGCGTCGGACAGCGGCTGCCGCGTGGTCAGGCGTCGGTCCTGCTCGTTGACGACGAGGCCGGCGTCCGCTCTGTTGCCTCGCGTGTGCTCGAGGGGTGTGGATATCACGTCACGACGGCCGGCAGTGGTGAAGAGGCGCTGGCGCACTGCGCTGACCCGACCTTCGAGCCCGATCTGGTGATCACCGATGTGGTGATGCCGGGCCTCAACGGCGACCAGCTCGTCGCGCGGTTGCGCGCTCAGCGTGCCGGGCTTCGCGTGCTGTACATGTCGGGCTTCAGCGAAGAGGCCGTCGTGCATCAGGGTGTGGCGCCGGGCGAGCACTTCCTCTCGAAGCCGTTCACGCCTTCGGACCTTGCGCACAAGGTGCGCGAGGTGCTCGGCAGCGTCGAAAGCAACTAGCGAAAGGGGTCTGACCCCATTTGCCCTTCCGAGTCGCCTCTCGTAGTTCGGCTAGTTCGGAATCCGACAGAGCTTCACGACAGATGACGCGCCAGGCGTGCTGGCGATCGTCGGGGTTTGCTCCCAGCCTCAAATAGAGTTC
>JAICEG010000290.1 GCA_025924295.1 Vicinamibacteria bacterium | reverse complement strand
GGTTGTCTCCGAGATCGCCGCGATCAGGCCGTACCGCATTCTGACGTTCGTCACCATCGCGTGCCTGCTGGTGTCCGCGCTCAGCGCACTCGGCGTTCCGATCAATGGGACCGTGATCGGGGTGCGCCCGACCCAGTTTCCCTGGGGCGAAACGCTGACAATCGTCGAGCGGGAGGCAGGCTGGTCGTGGGCCGGACCGGTATACGCGCTGATATTCTTCATCCAGGCCTACGTGATTCACGTGGGATGGCAGACGTCTCGTCGCGACCGACTCGCCGGCATCGTCATCATGACAACTGGTGCGACGGCCATCCTCGCCACTATCGTGCCGTTCCTCGCCGACGTGGCTCGCATGCCTCTTCCGTACATCGGCACGTTTCAGTTCGCGCTGTGGGTGCCGGTGTTGTCACTGCTGTTGTCACGGGAATCGGCGCTCCGCGACGAGCGCCTCGCCTCCAGCCAGGAACGGTATCGCGCTCTCATCGAATCGGCGCCCGACGCGATCGTGGTCCTCGATCTCGGCGCCGGCCGCTTCGTCGAGTTCAATCAGAAAGCCGTCGATATGTTCGGTTGGCCTGCGGACGAGTTGCTCTCAAAGTCGCACATCGACGTGAGCCCGGAGTTTCAACCAGATGGCCGTCGATCGACCGAGGTTGCTACCGGTTATATCCGTCAGGCAGTCGAGGGAGGCACTCCATTCTTCGATTGGACGCATCGGGCGCGGGATGGAGGTGAGATTCCATGCGAGGTGCGCCTCGCCCGGTTGCCGGATCCGAGCCGCATCCTGATTCGCGGCAGCATGACTGACATCAGCGAACGCCTTCAGCTGGAAGCGCAGCTTCGGCAGGCGCAGAAGATGGAAGCGATCGGGCAGCTTGCCGGCGGTGTGGCGCACGACTTCAATAATCTGCTCACCGTCATCGAAGGCTACTGTGGCATGTTGCTCGACCGTCTGCCGCCCGACGATCAGCTCCGCAGCGACGTGCGCGCGATTGCCGACGCCGGACATCGTGCGGCATCGCTCACGCAGCGCCTGCTCACATTCAGCCGGCGGGCCGTTCTCACGCCGAAGGTCGTGGACGTGAATGACATTGTCCGCGAGACCGAACACATCCTGGGGCGATTGATTGGCGAGGACATCCTGCTGACCGTCACGCTCGACCCGGGTGGCGGGCGGGTCAAGGTCGATCCCGGACACCTCGGGCAGGTCCTGATCAACCTCGCGCTCAATGCCCGCGATGCGCTTCCGGCCGGCGGAAAGCTGACGATTCGGACGGAACAGGTCGACCTTGGCCCGGCAGTGTCCGCGGATGGGCAGAGCGTGGCGCCCGGGCGATATGTCCGCCTGGTGGTGAGCGACACGGGACACGGCATGTCGCCCGATGTGAAGGCCCACATTTTCGAGCCCTTCTTCACGACCAAGGGAGTCGGCCGGGGAACAGGGCTGGGCCTGGCCGTCGTCCACGGCTTCGTGAAGCAGAGCGGCGGCTATATCGATGTCGACAGCGAGGCAGGGACGGGCACGACGTTTTCGATCGCTCTTCCGCTCGTCGACGAAGCACCTGTCGTGCAGCAGCCGACCTCACCGGAGATTGTCGCGCGCGGCGTGGAGACCGTCCTGATCGTCGAAGACGAGGAGGCCGTTCGCCATCTGCTGGCGCAGGGTCTCCGCAACTACGGGTTCACGGTCATGACCGCCCGGGACGGCACCGAAGCCCTGCATCTGGTCCGGGAACGCGCCGCCAAAATCGACCTGTTGGCGACCGACGTCGTCATGCCCAACATGAGTGGCCGCGAACTGGCCGACCGGCTGCGCAGCGAGTTCGCCGGGCTCAAGGTACTGTTCATGAGCGGCTACACTGACGACACGCTGTTGCGGCACGGGGTATACGAGGCGCGCGAGTCGTTTCTGCAGAAGCCGTTCGTGCTCCGGTCGTTTGCCTCAAAGGTGCGCGAGACACTGGACCGGAACTAGTCATGTCTGCTCAGCGTGTACCATAACGGCCGATTCAAGGGAGGAGAACGACGTGGCGATGGAACTGGGACTCAAAGGCCGAACCGCGGTCATCACCGGAGGGAGCAAGGGCATTGGTCGCGCAATAGCGCGCGGGTTGGCCGCCGAGGGCGTCAGGCTCGTGCTGATTGCCCGTAATGCAGAGACACTCGAAAAGACCGCCGAGGATATCAGGAAGGCCAGCGGTGTCGACGTGATCGCGGCCAGTGCCGACATCACCAGCGCCGAGCAGGTCGATGCGGCAGCCAAGGCGGCCACGGATGCCTTTGGCGCCGTGAACATCGTGGTCAACAACGCCGGCGGGCCCATGCGCCGCATGGACCGGCAGATCCTGTGGCCCGACAGCGATTGGATTGGCGATCTCGACAACAAGATTCTCGGCGCCCTGCGCGTGACGCGTGCCTTCCTTCCGTTGATGCCGAGCGACGGCACCGGCCGCATCATCAACATCAGCGGGACGGCCTCGACGATCGTGTGGGCGCCGGCACTGACACACGGTCTCAACAACGCCGCGATGAATCAGGCGACGGGGTATCTCGCGACCGATCTCGCCAGTCAACAGATCACGGTGAACACGGTTGTGCCCGGCCTGGTAGGCACTGAAGGGCGGGAGGTCTGGGCGGAGAACATGGCCAAGCAGCAGAACGTCACCAAGGCCGAATTCGTCGCCGGCTTCTGCAAGCGGATGGGGATCCTCGCCGGGCGCTGGGCGACGATGGATGAAGTGGCGGACACGGTGGTGTTCCTGGCATCCGACCGCGCGCGCTACTACAACGGCGCCAAGATCATTCTCGACGGCGGTCTGAATGTGAACGCTCGTCCCGCGTAACTGCTTGCACTCGTCGCGCCAGGGTCGGCGACGAAAACGGGAGTCCTGACCACGATTCTGTAAGCGTCGTCAGATCCTTGACGTCAGGCTTCTGGCATCGCCTTCGACCGGGCGATGCCAGATCTCCCGGCATTTCCACCAATTCTGAGATCGGCCGGTCGGCCGTTGCGGGCTGTACAACTTGGCACGGTTCACGCCGACAGCTGTACCGTGGACTCAGCGATCCCCCGGGCTTCGTCCTCGAATGGCGCAGTGTTCGAGGACGGTTTTGGTCAGCGCCGGCCGGCCGTCGGCATCAACGGCGATCAGTTGGAAGTGTTGACGCTGCGCGACGAACTGATGGCGTCGGCCGTCGTCGAAGCCGCCGTCTCCGACCGCATCGGGCGTCTCGCCGACTTTCAGTCAGAACACTTTGGTCGCGTGCGCGGCCTGGAGAAGTCGGGCAAGGCGATCCCGAAGCTGGTTGTCGTCTCCGACCACGTCCCCGGTGTCAGGCTGTCGACGATCCTTACTGTTGCCGAGCGACAGCTGCTTCCGATCGAAATCAACGCGGCGCTCTGTCTGGTGCGTCAGCTCGTTCATGCAATCGCCGTGCTGCACGACAAGGCGCCAGACGTCTGTCACGGTGCCATTGGTCCGGAGCGGTTGATCATCACGCCGCAGGCCCGCCTCGTCGTAGCCGAATACGTGTTTGGTTCGGCGATCGAACAGCTTCGTTACTCGAACAAACAGTATTGGCAGCAACTGCGCGTCCCGATCCCGCGTTCGTTCGGCATGCCGCACCTGGATCGTCGAACCGATGTGATGCAGGTCGGCGCCACCGCACTGGCACTGATCAGCGGCCGGCTGCTGGCCGAGGATGAATTCCCTGCGCAGATCGGCGAGATGACGACCAACGCGCTCGCGTTGTCGTCGGACGGCGCGCTCGAGCCGCTGCCCCTGCCGTTGCGAGTGTGGCTGCAGCGCGCGCTGCAGATTGACTCGAAGACGCCCTTCGGCTCTGCACCGGAGGCGTGGGCCGAGCTCGATCGCGTGCTCCACTACAGCGATCCGATCGCCGAAATGGAGGCCCTCAAGCGTTTCATGCCGCGTTATCACGCGGCAGCGGGAACCGAGGACCTGCCTCAGGCGGTCGCTCACCAGATGGCGCCAGCGACCGCAGCCTCGAGCGAGGCGTCAGTGACGTCACTGAAACCCGTTGTCGTTTCGTCCACCTCCAACCAGGCTTCGCCTGCTTACACGCCTATGCCGACCACGAACCACGCTCCGTCGTCTGCCCCTCAGGGAAATCAGGCATCCGGTTCGCGCACGTCTGCGCCGGCTGGTGCTCCGCCTGCTGCACAGCCGCCGACCAAGCCGGCAGCCGCGAGCCCGTCGTCGGGATTCTGGAACAAGTCCAAGCAGGCACAGGCCGATACGCCGCCACCACCGCAGCAGCCAGTGGAGCAGGTTCGCCAGTCGGTGGCCGCCGCGCATCCGCTTTCGCGCGTCAAGCTCGCGGCCGCCGCGGTGCTCCTGATCGGGCTCACGTCGGCGATCACGCTTGCGGCGCTTCGCTACATGGCAGCTCCGGTGGCGGCCGATGGGATGGGGACGCTGGTCGTGCAGACCAATCCAGGCGGGGCAACGGTTGAAATCGATGGTCAGCCCCGTGGTGTCACGCCCCTCACCCTCAACCTCCCGCCTGGGCGTCACACGCTGAAGTTGGCCAACGAGGGGAACGTTCGATCGATGCCGATCACCATCGAGGCGGGCAGCCAGGTCTCGCAGTTGATCGAGCTGCCGCGCGCGGCGTCGCTGCTCGGCGAGTTGCAGGTTCGCACGGAACCAGCCGGGGCGCAGGTGACCGTCGATGGACATGCGTATGGCAAAGCGCCGTTGACGGTGGAAGGACTGGCGCCCGGCACGCACTCGGTCGTCCTCGAGAACGAACTGGGATCGATGACGCAGGAGGTCAGGATCGAGGCCGGTACGACGGCATCACTCGTCGTGCCGATGGGTGCGCCGAAGAACGCGCCGCTCTCGGGATGGATCGCCGTCGCCGCGCCCGCGCAGCTGCAGATCTTCGAGGATGGCCGCCTGCTGGGCACGAGCCAGAGCGACCGCATCATGGTGGCCGTCGGTCGCCACGATCTGACGATGGTCAATGAGTCGATCGGGTTCAGCGAGAGCACGGTCGTCAACGTGACGCCGGGCCGGGTGTCGACGATCAAGCCGCGGTGGCCGAGCGGCGCGATGTCGTTCAATGCGATCCCATGGGCCGAGGTCTGGGTCGATGGCCGCCAGGTCGGTGAGACGCCGCTTGCCAACATCTCGGTGCCGATCGGATCGCACGAAGTGCTGTTCCGCCATCCCGAGCTTGGTGAGAAACATGTCCGCGCGCTCGTGACGGCTACTGCGCCGGCCAAGGTGAGCGTCGACCTGAGACAGAGGTGAGAATCATGCGAGTCAAGACGACCCCCATCGCTGCCGCACTGCTATTGCTCGTCGCCGTCAACGTCCAGGCCCAGGTCTCGCTCGACGCCGCCAGGGAGCTCTACGCGTCGGCTGAATACGAGAGCGCGCTCGCGATGCTCGATGGATTGCGTGCGACGGAGCGGCCGCGCGAGGAACACCACACGATCGAGCTCTATCGCGCGCTGTGCATGGTAGCGACTGGCAAGGAAGCGGATGCGAAGAGTGTCATCGAGGGGCTCGTCAGTCGAGACCCGCTCTATCGTCCGTCGAACGATCTACCGCCGCGCGTACGTTCGACCTACAGCGAGGCCCGCAAGCGCATGCTGCCAATGGCGGCGCAAAGCGCGTATCAGGAAGCCAAGGCTGCCTTCGATTTCAAGGACTACTCCGCCGCACAGCGTGGCTTCGCGCTGGTACTCGCAGTGCTCGACGACCCCGATGTGCAGCCGCAGGCGACCAGGTCGCCCCTCGCTGACATCCGCACGCTTGCGACCGGTTTCCATGAGTTGAGCGCCAAGGCGGCAGCTCCGCCAGAGCCTGTTGCGAGGGCGCTTCCGTCCGCGCCGGTTGCTCCCGAATTGCCACCGACGCCGGCACCGCGCACCGTGGCGATGAAGAAGATCTACAGCGCGAGCGACACGAACGTCGTGCCGCCGATCGCACTGCATCAGCAGATTCCGGCCTATCCAGGTCAGATTCGCGTGCCGCAGACCGGCGTGATTGAAGTGTTGATCGACACGAGGGGTGGCGTGGAATCGGCGTCCATGGTGTCGCCGATCAACCCGCACTACGACAGGCTCGCCGTGGGTGCCGCGCGTCTGTGGCAGTACCAGCCGGCAAAGGTCGACGGCGTGCCCGTGAAGTTCGTCAAGCGGATCCAGGTGAACCTGGTTCCGAACAACAACTGACGAGCTGCCCTCGCATTTGTAAACCGCAGCACAAAAGCGAAATTCTCTGCCGGCGACTTCGCCGCTGACTCGACGGAAACATCAGGATTTCGTCGAGTCAGTGCGCCGGGCACGAACTTGCAGTTATCTCACCGGGACTTCGCGACCTCTCCCCGGCGCTCCCAGAACATAATGCATGCACGCCGCTCCGATTCTGACGGGCAGAGCCCCGATCGCGCTCGCGTTCATCCTGTCGCTGTTGACGGTGAGCTCGGTTCAAGCCGACTCGATCACCGTTCAATGGGATGCAAGTGACGGAACAGTCACTGGCTACGCGGTCTATGTGGGCTCAGCGCAGCGCATAGACGTCGGTAACACGACGCTCTACACGCTGCCGACCGCGGTCGCAGGACAGCAGTACTGTTTTGCCGTTGCCGCGTACAACTCGATGGGTGAGGGACCGAAATCCGGCCAGGTGTGCGGATACAGCAACCAGTTCCCCTCGCTCACCAACCCCGGTAGCCAGAGTGGAAAGGTGGGGCAGGCGGCATCGCTCCAGCTGTCAGGAAGCGATCCTGACGGACAGGCGGTCACCTACAGTGCG
>JAICEG010000289.1 GCA_025924295.1 Vicinamibacteria bacterium | reverse complement strand
TGCCAGGAGTGGATACTCCAAGGCAGGAACATAGGCGTCGTACTTCAGACTGCGAAGTACCTGGCTGACGTGGCCGTAGGGCAGGATGCAACCGCAATCGCCTGTCTGGTACCGCACCAGCGGCATGGCTGCATCCAGATCGAGGCTCGTAAACGCGAACGCTCCGCCGCCCGATCCAAGCTCCTGAGCGGGCGTCACTTCGATGAACCAGCGGCGCGGATCGTAGTGACCAATCATGGGGATTGTGTCTATGGACCCGAACAGCGCTTTACGCAGACGTTCATCCGATTCCGCCAGTCGCCGCAGGCGGACCGTGTCGTGAGTCTCGAAGCATAAGTTGAACCCGACTTCGGCAACCCCCATCGAACCCAGAATACGCATGCGGGGATGCGGCTGGTCCAGATCCACCTCCAGGAGATCGGCGAGGTACTGCCGGTAGCTTTCCGGGAACCATTCACCGCCCATCGCGAAATGAACGGGCCAGCGGCTCCATCGCATCCCGGCGCTGCAACCCTCCTCCACGATCTTCTTGAGAAAGTAGACGTCGCTGATGACGACGAACTGGCGGTAGTACGGCCTGAGCGCCCGAAGCAGGGCAAGTGCCTTGTCGCTGCGCACTGAAAGGTTGATGCCAGGCAAGGACGTGGGAATCGTGACGCCCATCGCACACGTATTGATGACGAACGTCTCTTTTTGCCCGGCGTCGAACAGGATGTCGAGAGCTCGATCGACGGCGCGGACCATCGACTGCGTGCCCTTCCTGTTGATCATCCCCAATGAGAACGACGACGCGGTCAATCCGGAGCTCGTCACCAGCGTCGCGATGCCGTCGAGGGAGCGGTCGACCAGCAGATCCGCCAGCGGGTGTGAGGCAAACACGTCTCGCTTCGCGATCAACGGAACCGTCGCCCGGAACGTCGCGATGTCGGTCACCCGCGCCGGCCGAATCCCGCGTTTGGCGAGTAGTCGCTTGTAGAACGGGACGGCGGCCGCTGCCCTGCGAAACTGCTCCACCGCCCGTCGTTGCGAGCGCGACACAAGCGAGCGGTCGACGTCTGACACCCAGATCCATCATAAAAGCTTCCGTCGAGGCGCGCGGGTTCGCGGGCGCCTTTAGCGTGCAACTTTCGCGTGCGTTCGGCATGCGTGCCGCGTCCGGTCGCTGAACGCTCGGCAGCGACGTCGCTTCCGTATTACTCCCGAGTCACTTCCATGACCACTGAGTCATATCGAGTCGTAAGCCGGCTGGACGACGTGGCTGCGGACTTGGATGATGACGAGCCACTTCAACCATTCGGGTGAGGAATCCACTGAAAGTGCCGATAACAGGTCTGTCGAGATCCATGGTTGGCGCCTCTTTCAGACCTCGTTCGCTGTGCAGCCTGATCCTGCTCCTGTTGGGCTGGACCGCGCACGCGCACGCGCAGGATGTCACCGAGGTCAACCTCAAAGGTGCGTTCCTGTTCAATTTCGCGCGATTCACCGAATGGCCTGCCGATTCGCTCCCCGCGGATTCGACGATGTCCGCGTGTGTGCTGGGCGATCGGGCCGTGGGCGATGCTCTCGCCCGGCAAGTCAAAGGGAAGCAGGTTGGTGGGCGAACCGTCGTCGTGACGATGGTGGAGTCCGAGTCGCCGCTCCCAGCCTGTCATCTGCTCTACCTCTCTGGCGTTTCGCGCGCGCGCGTGCAATCGATCGTGTCGAGTTTGCGCGAGTCGCCGGTCCTCACCGTCAGTGACGCAGAGGAGTTCACGAAGCGGGGAGGCATCATCCAGTTCTTCGTCGAGAGCGGCAAGATGAGATTTCGCATTAATGCCCGCTCGTCCAAGCGTGCACGGCTGCTGCTCAGTTCACGACTCCTGGCGCTCGCCGATGTCGTGGACGAAGAACCGACGTCGGTAGCAAGCCTGCCGCTGACAGAGACCCTGGCGTTCGCGGGCCCACGGCTCCTGATCGCACCCACTATCGATCACGTCGCGATCAACTGGACCCGTCAGCTCACGAGCGGGAAGCGAAACTGAAATGAGGAGATATCTTTTCCGTCCACTCGCGATCGGCCTCGCACTTGCGATGGCGATGGGCACTACGGCAGGTGCACAGTCGTTGTCCGAGCTGTCGCTCGAAGACCTGATGCGCCTCGACGCCGGGCGGGTCTTCGGCGCCTCCGAGCGCAGCCAGCCGGTCACCGAGGCCCCATCGTCGGTGTCGTTCATCACTGCGGAGGACATCGCCCGTTACGGCTACAAGACCCTCGCGGACATCCTGCACGGCGTTCGCGGCCTCTACGTGAGCGACGAGCGCAATTTCAGCTCGCTCGGCGCGCGTGGATTTGGCAAGCCGGGGGACTACAACAGCCGCATTCTCCTGCTCGTGAACGGCCATCGCGTCAACGACAACGTCTTCGGCCAGGCCGCGATCGGCGCAGAGTTCGGCCTCGACCCGGCAACCTTCGAGCGGGTGGAGATCATCCGTGGCCCTGCCTCCTCTCTGTACGGGGAAAGCGCCTTCTTCGCCGTCGTGAACGTCATCACGCGAACCGGCTCGGCGATTGACGGCAGCTCCGTCACCTACGAAACCGGATCGAACGGCACGCAGATGGTGCGCGGCATGATGGGCGACCGCCTGTCCAACGGTGTCGACTACGCGGTCTCCGCCACCGTCGAGGGGAGCGCGGGCGTCCACCAGTTGTACTTCCCCGAATTCGATTCGCCCGAGACCAACAACGGCGTTGCGGAGGGGCTCGACGGCTACCAGTTCGGCCAGTACTACGGCCGTCTCAACTACGGCAGCCTGACGTTTACCGGTGCTTACGGCCGGCGGCGCAAGGATATCCCGACCGCATCGTTCGGCACCTTGTTCAACGAGCAGATCGATCGCGAACAGATGACCGATCGCCACACCCTGTTCGACGTCGAGTACGCGCGTCCCGTCGGCGCGTCACGCGTCACGCTGCGCGGCGCCTACGATCGCTTCACCTCCAACGGGTACTATCCGTATGACGGCGAGCCCTTCGGCCAGCGCGTTGTCGTCGGAGCCAATGATGTCGTCGGTTCATCGTGGACGATCGGTGGCCGCGTCACGCGGCCGCTTCCGAGGCAGATGCTGATTCTGGGCGCCGAGTACATCGATAACGTCGACCAGAACTACACGTCCGGCTATGCAGGGCAGGAGCCCATCGTCGCTACGCAGGCCTCGTCTTCACGACGCGCGCTCTTCCTGCAGGACGAGATCAAGCTGGGCACCCATCTGATTCTGAACGCCGGCCTGCGCTACGACGGATACAAAGAGTTCGATCGTGTGACGCCCCGCACCGCCCTCATCTTCATGCCGTCGGCCCATCAGTCATTCAAGTATCTGTACGGCAACGCGTTCCGTGCGCCGAACATCTACGAAAAGACCGAGTTCTACTTCGGTCCTGACGTCGCCACTCTGGGCCCGGAATCGATCGACACGCACGAAGTGGTCTGGGAGCGCTACACCGGCGACTGGCTGCGCACCTCGGTTTCGAGCTATTGGTACAAGGCCGACAACCTGATCACGCTGAAACCAACCGATGACCCGTCGGCATTCCTCGGTGTCACCTACGTAAACGAGGGTGAGGTGCGCGCCAAGGGTCTCGAGTTCGAGGCGCAGATGCGCCTGTGGCGCGGCGCCGACGGTCACATGAGCTATGCGGTCCAGGAAGCCATCGATCAGGCGACCGGCGCGACGCTGCCCAACTCTCCGCGTCAGATGGGCAAGGTGCGCGTAAGCGCTCCCCTCTTCGGGACCGGGTCGTCGCTCGCGGTAGAAGTGCTCGGCATCGGCCGTCGTCAGACGCTGAGCGGCAACTGGACCGGCGCGGCAACCACGGCAAACGTGACGCTGGTCAAGCCGCTTGGCCGCTCGCTCGAGCTTTTCGGCACTGTCCGCAATCTGTTCGATGTCGACTATGCCGTGCCAGCGTCGTCGGAGCACGTGCAGGACACCATTCCGCAGAATGGTCGGACGTTCCGGGTCGGCTTGCGCGTCAGGCTTCCGCTCTGAGCGTCGCGGCGCGACGATCGCCGCCTCCCCTGGTCCAGTTTCCTTCGATCGCTACGCTTGCGGTAAGGGACGATACTCGGGCTCCAGGCCGTCGAGGAACGAGTGCAGCGCTGGCAGCGAACGCGACAGGATCGTCTGGTCCCACTTGCTCAAATCGACCAGATACGGCGCCACGGGACCATAGTAGTCGGTCTGCGGTCCCACTTCCCTGAACGGCACCTTCAAGCTTGCAAGCAGACGTTGCAGTGACGGCTCGGTCGCGACGAGCCAGTGCGTGAACCCGTTCCGCTTCGACGCCTGATAAATCGCTCGATAGAGCGTGATCGCCAACGGGATGCTGCCGGCACGAAACTTCCGGAATTCGCGGCTCACACAGAGGCGGGAGATCTCGGCCACGCGATTGGTTTCCCGATAGAGCTCCGACTCACGCGCGTAGATCTGGCAGTGGCGAAACAGTGGCAGGCCGATCATATTCACCTTCACGAGCCGCGCCGTCGCCAGCATCGTCCCTTCACCATCGACGACACCAAGATGCAGCGAGTGACGATCGAACTCATCGATCTCGCGGCCATCGGGATAATCCTCCGCCTTCAGAAACCCACGCTCGACGCAGTACACCTGGTAACGGAGCCGATAGCTGGCGTCCATGAGCCGTGAATCAGAGTCGATATGCCGCCCCTCAAGCCGCTGAATCCGATTGCCGATTGACTCGATACGCCGGTGTGCCCGCGAAACGATGCGCATTGGCTGCACGGATGCCTCGGTCGTGCCCACGTTCATGAGAGAAACCATCCTTGTGAAACCCCTTGCACAGTGGTGATGCGATCGATTCCACACCACCGCTTCCCCATGATGAATTGATTTCACTCAAATGGAAGACGATTTCGTCATCACGATTGCAGACTCCGTGCAAACGCACGGCGCTGCACACATCGCGTACGGGCGAGTCTGTCAGCTGCGTGACGTCCGTGTGCGTTCGTGTCAGTTCGAGTGCTATTTGGCGGTAGTGGCCTTCTCCGCCGCGCGCGCGGCGCTCAGGATGTTCGGCAGCCCGTAGTTGCCCTCGTGGCAGGCGTACTCGAACATCTGATAGTCGTTGTCCAACTTCATCGGATAGGCCACGGTCCACGGCGTGGTCCACGTCTTCGGATCGGTCACGGTGACCTCGTACTCGAGCGTGTCCGCATCGGTGCGCGTGAAGCGTTCGACGACGTGCAACGCGTCGCTGAGTGGAACGTTGTTGCCGTTGCCGCGCGCACCGAATCGCCCATTGAAGTGGGTCGATTCCACGACGAGGGTCGTGCCCTCCCAGCGCCCGCGCGGTTCACCCATGTAACTGCGGATCGTCGTCGAGATGGGCGGGCGGCCATCGAGCGGGATGATGCGCGCTTCGTGCACCATCTCGTTGCGGATCGCAACGATGCCCGGTGCCTGGACGATCTCGTTCCCGTTGTTGTAGGCCGACGGGAACATAGAGCCCAGAAGGCCGCGCGAGATGCACCGATCGTAGGGGCCGAGATCGGCCGGCTTCTCCCACGGCCCGCTGCCGAAGCTGTCACGCCATGAGGTCGCGAGTCTCGCCTTGTACTCCGGCGTGGTGGGCGGAAAACGTCCGTTGCTCGGCTTGACGATCAGCGACGTGCGGCGATTGGGCGTGCGCAGCCAGCGTTCACCCCAGTGCGCGGGGCCGCCACCGGTCTCCCCTTCGTCGGGTGACGCGATCGTTGCGCCCGCGGTCAGGGTGTTGCGAACACGCTGCGCTTCGGCGGCAAACTCCTGCTGCCGCTTCTCGAACTCTTCATCCGTGAGCGTGGCGCGATCGCCCAGGTCCGCAGCGCGCTCGAACGGAGTGCCGGCGATGTTCGCACTCGGCCAGATGCCTTGAATGTCTGGATCGCCCCACGGGGTCCGCGGGTGCGTCCACGTCGAGCCGCCCGCCGAGCTCGAGCCGGGCGGGGCCTGAGCGATGAGCGTCACTGCCGATGCGGCCGCAAGAACGATGGCAACCCACGATGAACGGGAGACCCGAATGGTCATGGACTCCTCGCGACCTGAGGTCCGGCTGAAGCCGGACACTACGCCCGAGCGATCTATTGATCTGGCGCTCCAGGAGCGATGCCACCAAGCCACGTCGATGGCTTCGGGCGCGGCAGCCCCTTCTTCACCGCTTCTTCGACCGCTCGATCTTCAGCGCGTGCGGCGCTGAGAATGTTGTGGAGCGCCAGGTTCCCTTCGTGACATTCGTACGGCAGCACCTGGTAGTCGGGTTGCGTCGTGAGCGGAAGCAGCAGTTTGACCGGCTGTGTAAACGTCCTGGGATCGGTGATCGACACCTCGTAGTTCAGGACATCCGGTGCAACGCGAGTGAAGCGCTCGACGATGCGCAGGGCGTCGCTCGTCGGCGGCCCGCCGCCGTTGCCGCCCACTCCGGTCGTGTTGCCCAGGAAGTTCGATGTCTCGACAACGAGCGTGTCGCCCTCGAAGCGGCCGCGGGCATCCCCCATGTACTGCCTGATGCCCTGGCCGATGTGCGGCCGTCCGTCGAGCGGGATGATGCGCGTGTCGTGCACCATCTCGTAGGTAATCGATACGATGCCCGGCGCCTGGAAGATGAAGTTGCCGTTGTTTCCTCGTCCGACAACTCGGCCTGAGTGCCGAACTCTTTCGGGCGCTGCAACGGAACGCTGCGAAGATCGTCGGTCGACCAGGTCCCGGAGATGTCGGGATCGCCCCACGGCGTCCGCGGCGTGGTGAATGGCTTCGCAGACGCCG